>JAPSKJ010000494.1 GCA_031177735.1 Nocardioides sp. | reverse complement strand
ATCCACGACGCCATGCGCGGCGACCACACGCTCTTCACCACCGCCGAGGGCATCGAGACGCTCTGGGACATCTCCCAGCCGCTGCTCGACAACCCCCCGCCGGTGCGGCTCTACGCGCCCGGTTCATGGGGCCCCAACGCGATCCACCAGCTGATCGCCCCGCGCGCCTGGCGGCTGCCCTTCGAGCGGTCGTGGCGCGAGATGAAGACGACCACCTCGCAGCAGGGCCACTAGAACGCCGCCGACCCCGCGGAGAGCTGGGCGAGCACCTCGGTGACCGCAGCGTCGACGGCGGCGGCGTCGTAGGGCGACAGCGCCAGGGCGTTGAGCGACTGGATCAGCTCGCCGTTCTCGATGAACGCGGTCACCGCGTAGGCGGCGTCGGTGCGGTTGGTGACCATCCGCGTCGCGTCGGTGCCGGGCACCTGCGGCGTGGTGACCGAGTCCTCGGCGAGCTTCATCGTCTCCCACGCCTCGTCCAGGCCGGCCGGGAAGCGCATGTAGGACACCTCGAACGTGGGGCCGCCCTCGGTCTCCGGCAGCAGCGCGCAGCGCGGGTTGTCGGCCGTGCCGGTCTCGACCCGCACCGGGGTGCCGAGCGCGGTGCTGATGACGGCGGCGTCGAGACCGTCGCAGGGGTTGAACAGGTCGGCGGTCACGCTCGGGGATGCCGTGGCGGAGCGCGGGGTGTCGGGAGTCGGCGCGGCCTCCGACTCGCCGGAGCCACCACAGCCGGTGAGGAGCAGGAGGAGTACGCCGGCGGCTGCCGGGGCGGCGTACCGCGGGTCAGGCATGGGGAACCTCGGTGGGCATCGGGGACGGCGCGCCGGGCAGGCGCAGGACGAGCCGGGCGCCACCGGAGGCGGCGCGGCCGGCGGTGACGGTGCCGCCGTGGCGCTCGGCCACCTGGCGGACGATGGACAGGCCCAGGCCGGAGCCCGGCATGGAGCGCGACTCGGTGGCCCGGTAGAAGCGGTCGAAGACGTGCGGCAGGTCGGTGTCGGTGATCCCGGGGCCCTCGTCCTCGACGATCAGCTCGCCGCTGAGCAGCCGGACGGTGACGGTGCCGCCGGCGGGGCTCCACTTGGCGGCGTTGTCGAGCAGGTTGGTGACCGCGCGCTCCAGGCCCTGCTCCTCACCGACGACCCACCACGGCTCGCACAGCACGTCGAACTCCACGTCGGGCGCGCGTCGACGGACCCGCGTGACGGCGTGGTCGACCACGTCCGGCAGCGCGACGCCGGAGACGACCGGCGGCAGCGGCTCGTCGCGGGCGAGCTCGACCAGGTCGCCGATGAGGGTGGTCAGCTCCTCCATCTGCGCCTTGACGTCGCCGATCAGCTCGGCGCGTGCCTCGGCGGGCAGGCCTCCCTCGCTCTCGGGGCGTCTCGAGGTCTGCGCGAGCAGGTCGATGTTGGTGCGCATGGAGGTCAGCGGAGTGCGCAGCTCGTGGCCGGCGTCGGCGACGAGCTGCCGCTGGCGGTCGCGGGAGGCGCCCAGCGCGACCAGCAGGCCGTTGAAGGCGCCGGCGAGCCGGGCGATCTCGTCGTCGCCCTCGACCGGCAGCGGGGTGAGGTCCTCGGTGCGGGTGATCTGCTCGACGGCGTCGGTGAGCCGACGGACCGGGCGCAGGCCGTTGGCGGCCACCACCCAGCCGGCCAGCCCCGCGCCGAGCACGCCGGCCAGGCCGAAGCCGCCCATCACGATGCCGAGGCGGCCGAGCACCCGCTGCTGGGACTCCTTGGACTGGGCCAGCACCAGGGCGGTGCTCTCGAACCGGGCCACCGGGACGGCCACCACGCGGTACTGCTCGCCCGCCTCGTCGGTGAGCGTCCGCACGCTCATCTCGCGTGCGCCGTCGGCCACGGCCAGCTCGGGGTCGCCCAGGAAGAGGCGGGGCGTGCCGGGCTCGGTCGGGAAGATCTGGCGGCCCTGGTTGATGTAGGCGATCCGGACGTCGCCCGCGGCCAGCGCCCAGGA
>JAPSKJ010000493.1 GCA_031177735.1 Nocardioides sp. | reverse complement strand
GCGCAGGTCGCGGTGGCCGTCGGCGACGACCACGGTGGGGATCTCCGCGCCGGGTGCTCCGAGTCTCCTGAGTCGCATGGTGGGTCTCTCTCCTGAGGTGGTGGCTTGCGGGTGGTGGTGCAGCGGGTGCCGGTCCGGGGTGTCGAGCGGTCAGCCGATGGCCCGCCAGACGTCCTCCGGCACGGGGACGCCGAGCCGTCGGACGGACTCCTCGACCTGTGCCGCGGTGCGCAGTCCGGCGACGACGGAGACGACCGCCGGATGGCGCAGCGGGAACTGCAGCGCGGCGTCGGGCAGGGTCACGCCGTGCTGCTCGCAGAGGTCGGCCATCGCGCGGGCGCGTCGGATCAGCTCCGGGGCGGCCTGGTCGTAGTCGTAGGTCGCATCCTGCGGGGGGCGGGGCTTGGCGAGCAGCCCCGAGTTGTACGGCGCGGCCACGACCACCGCGACACCGTGCTCGGCGCAGGCGTCGAGCAGCGGCGCACCCGACCGATCCAGCAGCGTCCACCGGCCGGCCAGCATGACGACGTCGATGTCGGTCTCCTGCACCAGTCGCAGCGGGACCTGCCACTGGTTCATCCCGACACCGATGGCACCGATCACCCCCTGCTCCCGCAGCTCGGCGAGCGCCGGGGCGCCGTGTCGCACGGCCTCGTCGGCATGGTCGTCGGGGTCGTGGAGGTAGGCGATGTCGATCCGGTCGACGCCGAGCCGCTCCAGGCTCGACTCGATGCTGCGGAGGATGCCGTCACGGGAGAAGTCGAAGCGCCGCACGAGCAGGTCCGGCACGTCGAACCCACCGGCGGCCAGGTCCGAGCCGGTCGGCGCCGGGTTGGGCTCCAGCAGGCGGCCGGCCTTCGTCGAGATCACCACGTCCGGACGCGACGCCAGCGCCGCGCCGAGACGGGTCTCGGAGAGGCCGAGGCCGTAGTGGGGAGCGGTGTCGAAGTAGCGGACGCCGGCGTCGTACGCCGCCGCGACAGCGCCTCGGGCGTCCTCGTCGCTGGTCGCCCGGTAGAGGTTGCCGAGGGAGGCGGCGCCGAAGCCGAGCTCCGTGACGGCGACACCTCGTCCGATCGTGCTGCTCTTCACGCGGTCACCCCATCGGTGAGCTGGTAGGTACGGCGGGCGCTGTCGTGCCAGACGGCATCCGCCTCATCGGTCGAGAGGCCTGCGAGCAGCTCCTCGCTGACGTGCGCCCAGCGCGCGTAGTCGGCCCCGGCCAGCAGGCTGACCGGCCAGTCCGAGCCCCACATGGTGCGTGCGGGTCCGAATGCGTCGAGCACGGCGTCGACGGCGGGCCGCAGGTCGTCGCTGGACCAGCGCTGCCAGTCGGCCTCGGTCACCAGGCCGGAGAGCTTCACGGTCACGTTGTCGCGGGCGGCCAGGTCGCACACGGAGCGCTCCCAGCCCGCGAGGTCGCCTCGGCGCAGGTCGGGCTTGCCGGCGTGGTCCAGCACGAACCGCGTGTCCGGCGCTGCGTCGACCGCAGGAAGGACGTCGGGCAGCTGCTCCGGTGAGACCACGAGGTCATAGGTGAGGTCGTGCGCGCCGAGCACGGACAGCGACCGCCGCACGTCCGGCCGGGCGATCCACCGGCGGTCGGGCTCGACCTGCAGCTGGTGGCGGACGCCCACCAACAGGTCACCGCCGGGAAGGCTGCGGAAGGCGCCGATCACGTCCGCCAGCCGGGGGTCGGTCAGGTCCAGCCAGCCGACGACACCGAGGACGCGCGGCTGCTCCGCGGCCAGGGCGAGCAGCTCGCGGGTCTCCTCGGCGTCCGCGACGGTGTGGACCACGACGGTGCCGAGCACGCCGGAAGCGTCCAGCTGCGGGACCAGCTCCGCGAAGTGGAACGACCGCTGCAGGGCCGGCAGGCCGTCGGTCCACGGCTGGGGCCGCGCCTGCACGTCCCAGACGTGGTGGTGCGCGTCGATGCGGGTGGGGGCGGTCATCGGGCCGGGTGCCGTCCGGGCTCGCTGTC
>JAPSKJ010000492.1 GCA_031177735.1 Nocardioides sp. | reverse complement strand
CGGCGCGGTCCCAGTGGCCCTGCTCGAACTCCACACGCGCCAGCCAGCCCGTGGCGTAGGAGCCGATGTCGTCGATGTCCCGCTCCAGGCACCAGGCGCGACACCGCTCCAGGCCGGACCGGGCGGTCGCGTACTCCCGGATCTCCCCGGTGCCGGAGCCGAGGTTGACCAGGTGGAGGGCCGCTTGCTGGTCCTGGCCGAGCGCGCGGGCGAGCTCGAAGGCCTCGACCAGCATCGGCTCGCCAGCCGTGGCGTCCCAGAAGAGCAGCGCGGTGCCGAGGGCGGCGAGGGAGGCCGCCTCCAGGCTGCGGTCGCCGAGGAGGCGGGCCAGCTCCAGGGCCTGGCGGCCCAGCTCGACCGACTCGTCGATCCGGCGACTCAGCATCGCCTCCCTCGCGCACTGGATGAGCAGCCGACAGGTGCCGTGGCACGGCGGCAGGCCGGTGGCCTGCTCCCTCGCCGCCGCCGTGAGGGACCTGCTCGCCTCGTTGTGCCCGAGCCGCCACAGCAGCCGGGCGCACTCGGCGAGCTGGCCGATCCGCTCACCCTCGTCGCCCAGCTCGCGCCACAGCTCCTCCGCCGCCCAGGACACCTCGAGTGCTTCGGCAGCTCTCGGCACCCGGCCGTAG
Organism: Nocardioides sp.; assembly: GCA_031177735.1. Taxonomy (GTDB): domain Bacteria; phylum Actinomycetota; class Actinomycetes; order Propionibacteriales; family Nocardioidaceae; genus Nocardioides. The sequence continues at coordinate 1,357 of JAPSKJ010000492.1, read as the reverse complement.
GCCTCGGCGAGCATGCGCAGCGCCCCGGCGGCCGTCCGCAGGTCGACCGCCTCGAGGTGGGGCCGGACCCGCTCGAGCTGGGCGACGGCGTCGCGGTGAGCGCCCGCCCGGCTCGCCGCCGCAGCGGCGCGCATCCCGAAGTCCACGGCTGTGCGGTGGTCGAGCGCCGCGTCGGCGTGGAAGGCGACCCGGGCAGCCGGCACGGCCGGGCGGGACAGGAGCTGGTCGAGCACCGCACGATGACGCAGCTGCCTCGCTGCACCGGTCAGCGTGGCCTCGACCGCTTCGCGGGCGAGCTCGTGGCGGAACGCCACCGTGCGACCGTCGCTCGTCAGCAGCCCGGCAGCCTCGCACTCGGCCAGCTGGGCGGGGCCGGCCGGTGCCGCGGCGTACACGACGTCGAGCTCGGCGCGGTCCGGGACGATGGCCACCGTCTCCACGAGCGCGCGGGCGGTGGCCGAGCGACGTCGCACCCGGCCCAGAACGGCTTCGCGCACCGAGTCCGGCAGCCCCGCCGCTGGGTCCGCGACCAGCTCGGCGACGAAGAAGGCGTTCCCGCCGGTGAGGGCGTGGACATGTTCGGGGTCGAGGCCGGTGCCGGCCGTCAGGGCGGCCACCGCGGCGGGGCTCAACGGCGGAACGCCGAGCCTGAGTGAGCCCGGATGGGCGGTCAGGTGGTGCAGCACCTCGTGGGTGCGGCCGTCCACCGCAGGCTCGTGGTCGCGGGTCGTCGCGACCAGCAGCAACGGGAGGTCGGCCGCACGGCGAGCGAGGAAGACCATCAGGTCCAAGGTGGCGTCGTCGGCCCAGTGCAGGTCCTCGACGACGGCGAGGGTCGGCTCGGTGGCCACCTGGTCGAGGAGTGCGGTGAACACCTGGAAGCGGCGGTCGTCGCCCGCCAAGCCGGCCGCCAGCTCCCCGCCCAGCCGGCGGGCCCAGTCGTGGAGGGGCAGGAGGGGTCGGGTCGCGGCGAGCGGCTCGCAGGCGCCCCACAGCACGCGGCCGGACGGCCTCAGCTCATCGGCGAACCGGCGGACGAGCGCGGTCTTCCCGACGCCGGCGTCCCCGTGCAGGAGCACGGCACGACCACCACCGGCCACGGCACCGAGCCACGCGTCGTGGAGGCGGCCGAGGAGACCTTCCCGCTCCACGAGAGCCACAACGGCCAGCGTAGGGCGCGCGGGGGAGGTGCAGGGCTGATCAGGGGAGGTGCTCAGCCGTCGCAGCGCTGGGCGGCCGGCAGGTCGGCGGCCGGCCGGGTCTCCTTGGCCGCGTCGCTGACCGCGACCGAGAGCTGCTCGAGCCGCTCGAAGCCCTGCCCGCTGAAGCTCAGGCCGTAGGTGGGGTTGATCCGGAA
>JAPSKJ010000491.1 GCA_031177735.1 Nocardioides sp. | reverse complement strand
GCTCCCGCTCGCCGAGCGCTTCCGCGTCGAGCGCACGGCGTCGGACCTCACCGTGGACACGACGATCCCCGGCAACTACCGGACCACGGTGGGCGTCCTCGGCGCCTCGGCGACGGGTCGGGCGCTCGTCGAGCTGCTCGCCCCCTTCGACGTCGACGTGCTGGTCGCCGACCCGACGATCGACGAGGCCGAGGCCGAGGCGATCGGCGCGCGCCTGGTGCCCCTGGACCAGCTGTTCGCGAGGTCGACGGTGCTCACCGTGCACGCCCCGCTGCTCCCGCAGACCATCCACCTCGTCGACGCCACCCTGCTGGCGCGACTTCCCGACGGAGCGACCCTGATCAACACCGCTCGGGGCCCGATCGTCGACCATGACGCACTGCGGGCCGAGCTCGTCGCAGGCCGGCTGAACGCCGTTCTCGACGTCACCGACCCCGAGCCGCTCACACCGGACGACCCGCTGTGGGACCTCCCCAACGTCACCCTCACCCCGCACGTGGCGGGCTCCCAGGGCAATGAGCTCCTGCGCCTCGGGCGGGCCGCCGTCGACGAGGTGAGCGCCCTGGTCGACGGCCGTCCGCCGCTGCGCCCCGTCGACCCCGCCACGCTTCCCACGAGCGCCTGACCCGACTTCGAGAGAGATCCCCATGAGCCCCACGCCCGACCTTGCCCCGCTGACCCGCTGGTTCCTCTCGTGGGTCTCCGACGAGGGCGCCATCCACGGCTTCCACAACCACTCGGTGTGGGGCACCAACCCCGCGACGTTCCTCGACTGGACCAGCGGGCACGCCGCGTTCTCGGCGCCCGCCCTCGGCGCGATCGGCCAGCTCCTGGCCGCCCGCCCCGACGAGCGCGCCGCCGAGGTCTGGCGGCGGATGATGCGGTTCCAGAGCCACGCCGTCCAGCCCAGCGGCGACTACCGCCACGTCGGGTTCCAGGTCGGCGAGTCAGCCAGCACCGGTCTCATCCACAACGCCACGGCGAGCCTCGGGCTCCTCTCCGGGGTCCAGCACGCGCGCCACCTCCTCAGCGAGGAGGAGGTCGACCACATCGTCGACGTCGTGCGCCGCAACCTGGTCGCGATGCGCAGCTTCGGCGACGGCCGACCCAGCGAGACCGGCACGTGCAACCAGGAGTACGCCAGGGTCTGGGTCAAGCTCCTGCTGGCCGACGTCACCGGTGACGACTCCGGACTTGCCGAGATCCGCGAGGACCTCGACGCCCTCATCGAGCTCCACCACCTTGCCGGCGTTCCGGACGCCGACTCGACGGGCACCTACCGCCAGTCGACCGACCGAGGACCCGGCGGGATCCTCGAGCCGGCCGAGTACTACGGCCTGATGATCGTGCCCCTCGTGCTCGGCTACCAGCGGTTCGGCGACGCGCGCTACCTCGAGGAGGCGGTCCGCTTGTGCCGCCACGTCGCTCGGTCGGCCTGGACCGACGACGCAGGCCGGACCCGCTTCCACCGCTACTGGTACGTCGCCCCGCGACACACGCTGAAGAGCGACACGCCGATGCTGATCGCGGGGATGGGGCTGACGCTGCACGGGATGCGGCAGGTGTGCCGCGTGGCGCCCGACGAGGAGCTCGAGGCGTTCATCGCCCAGTGCCAGCAGACCTACGCCCACTACCAGGTGCCGGCGGGCTACTTCGCCTCGGCGACCGGCTGGGGCACCGAAGCCGACGTCGCGCCCAGCACGGCGTGGCACTCCCACGACCTGCTCTTCCTGGCCGATGAGGTCGGTGACCCCGGCGCGGGCTTCTGGGACCGCGTGCACACCCCCGACGACCGGCAGTCGGTGTTGATGACGGATCGGGCGGTCTGGGCCGAGTTCGGGCCCTACTGGTGCATCCGGAGCCCGCTGACCGCCGGCGACCTGGACATCTACGGCCGCAAGGACCTGGCCTACTTCGGCCGCGGCTTCTTCGCGTGGACCGACAAGGAGCCGCTCCCGGCCGAGCTCGCCTACCCGGAGCCGCCGCTCTTCCTGG
>JAPSKJ010000057.1 GCA_031177735.1 Nocardioides sp. | reverse complement strand
CGTGTGGTGGAGGCGGAGGCCGTCGTGCTGGCCACCGGTGCGCGGGAGCGCCCACGGCCCGCTCGCCTCGTCCCGGGTGACCGGCCGGACGGCGTCTACACGACCGGGCAGCTGCAGAACCTCGTCCACCTCCACCACGCCGAGGTCGGCACCCGTGCCGTCGTCGTGGGAGCCGAGCTGGTCAGCTGGTCGGCCGTGCTGACCCTGCGCGAGGCGGGGTGCGCCACGGTCGCGATGACCAGCACCTATCCCCGGTCGGAGGCGTACGCCGCCTTCCGCGCCGTGGGCCGGGCGGCGCTGCGCGTGCCCGTGCTGCCGCGCACGCGACTGGTGCGCATCGACGGCAAGCACCGGGTGGAGTCGGTCCTGCTCGAGGACCTCGACACCGGACGGCGCCGGGTGATCGCCTGCGACACCGTCATCACCACGGGCGACTGGATCCCGGACCACGAGCTCGCCCGCATGGCGCAGCTGGAGATGGATCCGGCGACCAGGGGGCCGGTCGTCGACGGCGCGCTGCGCACCAGCGCCGGGGGAGTCTTCGCCGTCGGCAACCTGGTGCACCCGGTGGACACCGCGGACGCGGCCGCCCTCGACGGGCGTCACGTGGCGGGAGCGGTGCACGGGTGGCTCGCGGGGGAGGCCTCGTCCACGGCGCCCGCGCGCGTGGTCGCCGCCGCGCCGCTGCGGTGGGTGACGCCGCAGCTCGTGCGCCCCGGGGAGGCGACACCGAGGGGGCACCTGCTGCTGTGGTGCGACCGCTACCAGCGCTTCCCCGTGGTGCGGGCCGTGCAGGACGGTGCCACGATCGGACGGGTCCGCGTGCCCTGGCCCGCAGCGCCGGGCCGGATCTTCCGCGTGCCCGCCAGCGTGGTCGCGGACGCCGTCCCGGGCGCGGGACCGGTGACTCTCGAGCTGGTCTGAAACACGGCGCCGCGTCGCTGGGCAGCGACGCGACCGGCATCGCCGACCCCTCTCGACGGGGTCTTCGCGCGGACGTTCCCGAGGCTGTGGGGAGCGTCCGCGCGGTCGTTTCCGGCTCAGGTTTTACAAGGGTTTTACGCCGCCGACCAACATAAGCATCAGCTTATTTTACATCACAATAGATCTATTGGACACCTATGTCAGAACTGGCACAGGATCTCGCTTATCTCCCTGGCGCTGTGACCGGGGCCATATCGAAAGGACCAGCCATGTCGACCTTGGCCATCACCGGACGCCGGCGACGGGGCAGCGTGACGACCTGCCTGCTGCTGTTCGTCGCGCTCGTCCTCGCGGCGTGCGGCGGCTCCGCCAGCTCGGGGGGCTCCGACCGTGCCGACCAGCGGCTGCGCTTCGGCCTCTCCGCGGAGCCGGTCGCCCTCAAGACGGGCGTGTGGCAGGGCTCGGCGACGAACTTCCTGATGACGCTGGTCCACCGCGGCCTGATGATCCCGACGGTCGACGGGATCCAGCCGGCGCTCGCCGAGAGCGTCGACACCCCCGACCCGACCACCTACGTCTTCACCCTGCGTGAGGGCCTCACCTTCCACGACGGCTCGCCGCTGACCGCGGAGAACGTGAAGAGCTCGCTGGAGTACTACGCCAAGCCCGACACCGGCGCCAACATCGTGGCCGGGCTGAAGGACATCGCCTCCATCGAGGTGCAGGACGAGCGGACCGTCACCATCACGCTCGCCCAGCCCAACGCGGCGTTCCTGGAGTACCTCGCCGTGCCGACCGCCGCGATCGTCCCGGACAGCTCGCTCAACGCCGACACCGCCAACCAGGTCGGAGCCGGGCCCTTCGCCTGGGGCGAGCTGACCCAGGGCGTCGGTCTCACCCTGGAGCCGTTCGCGGGCTACTACGAGGCCGACAAGGTCGCTCTCGACGGCATCGACGTGGCGTTCTACCCCGACGGGGACGCTCGCGCCAACGCGCTCCTCAGCGGTGACGTCGACATGATCGACTACGTCACCTGGGAGAACTTCAGCCGCATCGAGGACGCCGACAACCTCACCCTGAGCGCCGAGCCGGGACCGTTCCAGTACGTGCAGTTCAACGTCAACGACGGCCCGTTCGCCGACCCGCTGGTCCGGCAGGCGGTGGCCTACGCGATCAACCGCGACAACGCCCTGCAGGCCGCCTTCCAGAGCAACGGCAAGATCCTCAACGGCGTCGTGATGCCCCAGGACACGCCGTTCGAGGACCTCGGCCAGGACCTGTGGGAGCACGACCCGGAGCGCGCCAAGGAGCTGCTCGCCGAGGCGGGCTACCCCGACGGCTTCTCCGCCACGATGCTCGCCACCTCGCAGTACACCTTCCTCCAGGACACCGCCCTCTCCGTCCAGCAGGACCTCAAGGAGATCGGCATCGACGTCACCCTGGACGCCCCCGACTGGTCGGGTCGGCTCGAGAAGGGTGCTGCCGGCGACTACGACATCGCGGTGTCCGGCGAGGTCGGCATGATCAGCGACCCGTCCTACCTGCTGGCGTTCGTGCAGCCCCCGAACAACTTCAACCGCAGCTTCGACTACGACAACCAGGAGATCGTGGCCGCGCTCGTGGAGAGCCTGCGCGCCACCGACGAGGCGCAGCGCGTCGCCGCGGTGGAGAAGGCGCTCGAGATCTTCGGCCAGGACGTCCCGTTCGCGTCGATCAACGTGCGTGACCAGGCCTGGGCGTTCACCTCGGACCTGAAGGGCTTCGAGAACCTGTCCGGCTTCAAGACCTTCTGGAGCAGCTACAGCCTCGCGACTGCGTCCTTCGAAGGCTGAGCGGAGAGCATCATGCTGGGCTACATCCTTCGGAGGGTCGCGGTCGGGATCGGCCTGGTCTACCTCGTGCTGACGCTGATCTTCCTGGCGCTGCACCTGGTGCCGGGCGACCCTGCGCTCCTGTTGCTCTCGCAGGGCGACGGTGCCTCCGCCACACCCGAAGCCGTCGAGCGGGTCCGCGAGCAGCTCGGTCTCAACCAGCCGCTGCTGGTGCAGTACTGGGACTTCCTCTCCGGCGTCGTCACCGGTGACCTCGGCCAGTCGTTCCGGACCAGCCAGGACGTCGCCGCGGCGATCGGGGAGAGGCTGCCGCGCACGCTCGAGCTGGTGGGCCTGGCGACTCTGATCGCGGTGGTCCTCGGGATCCCGTGGGGTGCGTGGGCGGCGCGCCGAGGCGGGCTGGTCGACTCGACCACGACGACGCTGACCAGCATCGGTGTGGCCCTGCCGGTCTTCGTCTTCGGCTCGGTGCTCATCCTCTTCTTCTCCCTCAAGCTGGCGTGGCTGCCCGCGGGCGGCTTCGCCAGCATGGGGGAGGACCCGGGCCGGCACCTGCAGCTGCTGGTGCTGCCGGCCATCGCCCTCGCGGTCGGGTTCACCTCGGTGATCGCCCGGATGACCCGGTCGGCGGTGCAGGAGATGCTGCACGCCGACTGGGTCCGCACCGCCCGCTCGCTCGGGCTCTCGCGCCGCCGGGTGTTCCGCCGCTACGTGCTGCGCAACTCCCTCAACCCGGTCGTGACCGTCATCGGGCTCGGTGTCGGCACCCTGCTCGGCTCCACCGTGCTGGTCGAGCGGGTCTTCAACTACCCCGGCCTGAGCAGCCTCCTGGTCGACGCGGTGACCGCGCGCGACTACCCCGTCGTGCAGGGCGTCGTCATCACGATCGCCGTGCTGTTCATCGCGATCAACATCGTCGTCGACGTCATCTACGGCGTGCTCGACCCGAGAGTGAGGCGCTGAGATGCTCCCCGAACGACTCCGGGCGGCGATGACGCCCCTGCGCTGGGTGGCCTTCGGCTACGTCGTGGCCGTGCTCGTGGTGGTCGTCGCCGCACCGGTCTTCGCCCCGCACGATCCCTTGCAGCAGGACGTCTCGCTGCGCCTGCTCCCGCCGGGCACGGAGGGCTACCTGCTCGGCACCGACGAGCTCGGTCGCGACATCCTGAGCCGGCTGATGTACGGGGCGAGGGTGGAGCTGCTCATCGCCCTCGGCGCCACCCTGCTCGCCATGGTGCTCGGCACGCTGGTCGGCCTGGCCGGCGGCTACTTCGGCGGCCTCGTCGAGGTGCTGACCATGCGCGTCGGCGTCGACGTCCTCCTCGCCTTCCCGCCCATCATCCTCGCGCTGCTCGCCGTCACCCTGCGCGGGCCGGGGGCCGGCACCTTGATCATCGCGATGGGGGTGCTGTTCGCCCCGACCTTCGCCCGGATCACCTACGGGCAGACCATCTCGGTGAAGCGGTTGGAGTACGTCGAGGCCGCCACGGCGTTCGGCGCACCCACGACCACCCGGATGTTCCAGGTCGTGCTGCCCAACGTCTCCGCGCCGATCATCGTGCAGTTCTCGCTGACCATCGCCAATGCGGTGCTCCTCGAGTCCGGCCTGAGCTACCTCGGCCTCGGCGTCGTGCCGCCGACCCCGTCCTGGGGCTCGATGGTCGCCCAGGGCCAGCGTTACCTCGCCACCGAACCGCACGCCCTGCTGGTGCCCGGCGCCGTGATCGTGCTGACGATCCTCGCCTTCGGCCTCCTCGGCGACGCACTGCGGCAGTGGCTCGACCCCAAGTCAAGGAGTGCCCGATGAGCGGATCGTTGCTGCAGCTGGAGCAGGTCGAGGTCTCCTTCCGGTCCGGCAAGTCCTGGAAGCAGGTCACCTACGACGTCAGCTTCGACATCGCCCCGGGCGAGACCGTCGCGCTGGTGGGGGAGTCGGGATCCGGCAAGTCGGTGACGGCCATGTCGATCCTCGACCTGCTCCCCGCGGGCACCCGGCGCAGCGGGCGGATCCTCTTCGCCGGCGAGGACCTGGTGGCGGCCGACGAGAGCCGCCTGCGCCAGATCCGCGGGTCCGACGTGGCGGTGATCTTCCAGGAGCCGATGACGGCGCTCAACCCGGTCTACACGATCGGCGACCACCTGCTGGAGGCGATCCGCAGCCACGCGGACGTGCCCAAGGAGGTGGCCCGCACGCGGGCGGTGGAGCTGCTCCGCCAGGTGCACATGCCCGACCCGGAGACCAAGATCGACCACTACCCGCACCAGCTGTCCGGCGGGCAGCGGCAGCGGGCGATGATCGCGATGGCGATGTCGTGCGAGCCGAAGCTGCTCATCGCCGACGAGCCCACCACCGCCCTCGACGTCACGGTGCAGGCGGAGATCCTCGACCTGATCGTCGAGCTGCAGCGGCGTACCGGCATGGCCGTCCTCATCATCACCCACGACATGGGGGTCGTCGCCGACGTCGCCGACCGGGTCGTGGTCATGCGCGAGGGCCGCGTGGTGGAGTCGCAGCCGGTGCGCAGCCTGTTCAACACCCCCGAGGCCGACTACACCCGAGAGCTGTTGGAGGCGGTGCCGCGGCTGGGCTCCCACGCCGACGTCGCCGCGCCGCCGCCTCCCGGTGAGCCGGTGCTGTCCCTGCAGGACGTGGCGATCGAGTATGCCGGCGCCTGGCGCAAGGCCGGCTTCCGGGCGGCGGAGGGGATCGACCTCGACATCGCGCCGGGGGAGATCATCGGCCTGGTCGGCGAGTCCGGGTCCGGCAAGTCGACGATCGGTCGCGCCGCGATGGGCCTGCTGCCGGTCGCGGCCGGGCGACTCACCGTGGGCGGTCGCGACGTCAGCGCCGGCGGCCGCACCGACCTGCACCACATCCGCCGGCACGTCTCGATGGTCTTCCAGGACCCGGCGTCCTCGCTCAACCCCCGCCGGACCATCGGGCAGAGCATCACCGACCCGCTGCTGTGGACGCAGGGGGTGCGCAGCCGCGCGGAGCGGCGCCGTCGGGCGGCCGAGCTGCTCGACATGGTCCGGCTCCCCGGCGCCTGGGTCGACCGCTACCCGCACGAGCTGTCCGGCGGTCAGCGGCAGCGCATCGGCATCGCCCGCGCCCTGGCGACCAAGCCGGCGCTGATGGTGGCCGACGAGCCGACCTCGGCGCTCGACGTCTCCGTGCAGGCCTCGGTCCTCGAGCTGTTCACGCAGCTGCAGCAGGAGCTCGGCTTCTCGAGCCTCTTCATCAGCCACGACCTGTCCGTGGTGGAGTCGCTCGCCAGCCGGGTCGTCGTGCTCCGGCAGGGCCACATCGTCGAGCAGGGGCCGACCCTGGAGGTGCTGCGCTCGCCTCGCGAGGACTACACGCGGGCCCTCATCGCGGCCGCACCGGTGCCCGACCCCGACGTCCAGGCCGAGCGGCGGGCACGCCGAGCTGAGCTGGTCGGCTGATGGAGACCAGGCGCCTGGAGATGTTCGTGACGCTGGTGGATGCGCAGAGCTTCCGCACAGCGGCCGAGCAGCTCTTCATCACCCAGCCCGCGTTGAGCCAGCAGATCATCCGGCTCGAGAACGACGTCGGGATGCAGCTCATCGACCGCTCGACCCGCCCCTTCTCGGTGACCGCCGCCGGCCGCGAGTTCTACCTGCGCTGCCAGCAGATCCTCGAGCACGTGCACGGCTTGGAGGAGCTCATGCTCCGCACCAGGTCCGGGCGCCTGGGACGGGTGCGGCTCGGCATGGCCAGGTCGCTCATGTACGGCCATCTGCCCAGCGTCATCAAGGAGTACCGCGACCAGCAGGACGCGGTCGAGATCTCGATCAGCTACAACACCACCGTCGAGATAGTCGACTCCCTGGAGAGCGGGCGGCTCGACCTGGCGATCCTGCTGACCGCGCCGGGCCTGGCCAAGCTGGAGACCGTCGAGCTCTACCGCGAGCCCTACCTGCTCGCGGTGCCCGACGACCACCGGCTCGCGTCGGCCGACGTGGTGCGCATCGACGAGCTGCGCGGCGAGCAGATCATCACCATCCCGCGGCACACCGCTCCGGAGAACCACGACGCCCTCGTGGTGGCCTGCATGCGCGCGGGCTTCTCGCCTCGCGGTCCGATCGCGTCGGGGTCCTACCTCGACCACATCGGCATGGTGTCGGCCGGCTCCGGCATCAGCTTCGTGCCGCGCTCGGTGACCAACCTGTCGATGCCCAACGTCGTGTTCCGACCGCTGGAGCGGCCGGGCGTGGACGCGGTGGTGTCGCTGTGCTGGTACCCCGACCGGGTCGACGCGGTGAGCAACCGGCTCGTGGAGCACCTGCGGGCGGCGTACGACGCGGATCCGGATCCGCAGCGGCCCTGGATGCCGGCCTTCCAGAACACCCTGTCCCTGTGACGTCCACCTGACGCCCATCACACGCCCACCAGATCCGCGCCCGTCCGGGCACCCAACCGAGAGGACCACCCCGATGAGACTGGCCCTGTGCCAGATGCTGTCCACCGCTGACAAGGAGGCCAACGCCTCGACCGTCAGCGACCTCGCCCGCCAGGCCGCCGCCGAGGGAGCCGACCTGGTCGTCTTCCCCGAGTTCGCGATGTTCGAGCTGCCGGAGATGTCGCCGGAGTTCGTCGCCGCCGCCGAGCCGCTCGACGGACCGTGGGCGAAGCAGGTCCGCGAGCTGGCCGCGGAGCTCCAGGTCGCCATCCTCGTGGGTCTCGTCGAGACCTCCGACGACCCGACCAAGGCGCACAACACGCTGCTGGTGGTGGGCCCCGACGGCACCGACCTCGCGGTCTACCGCAAGCAGCACCTGTACGACGCGTTCGGCTACCGCGAGTCCGACTTCATCTGCGCCGGGGCGCTCGGCACCCCGCCCGTGGTGGAGATCGCCGACATCACCGTCGGGATCGCGACCTGCTACGACCTGCGCTTCCCCGAGCTGGCCCGACTCGCCGCCGACGCCGGAGCCGAGCTCATCGTCTACCCGGCCTCGTGGGTGCCCGGTCCCCGCAAGGAGGACCACTGGCGGGTGCTCGCCCGTGCCCGGGCGATCGAGAACACGGTGTTCACCGCGGCCGTCTCCCAGGCGCCCCCGATGGGTGTCGGCTCGTCGTTGATCACCGACCCGGCCGGCGTGGTCGTGGGGGAGCTCGGTGAGGTGTCCGGCGAGGTGCTCGTGCGCGACATCGACCCCGCCCGGGTCACCCAGGTCCGGCGTACCAACCCGAGCCTGGCCAACCGCCGCTACCAGATCTCCACCCCCGCCTGATCCGGCCCTCCGGGCACAACGAAAGGACATCACCACCATGACCGCACCCAAGCTCGGCGCCTGGCTGTCGGACGACAACACGGCGGTCGCCGAGATCGTCGCGGGACTCGGCTACGACTTCGTGATCCTCGACATCGAGCACGGCCCCTTCGACCTGGTCACGATCGAGAAGTTCATCCCGCTGCTCAAGGGCCTCGGCCTCACCGTGCTGGCCAAGACGCTCGCGCCGGAGCGGGCGCCGATCTCGCAGCCGCTGGACTTCGGCGCCGACGGCGTGATCATCCCGCACATCGAGAACCTCGAGCACGCCCGCCGAACCACGGCGTTCGCGAAGTTCCCGCCGCTGGGTGACCGCAGCGCCGCCGGCGGCCGCACCATCAGCTACGGCGGCTTCACCGAGCAGTACTACCCCGACGCCGACGCCTCGACCCTGTGCTTCCCGATGATCGAGGACGCCGGCGCCTTCGACGACGTCGAGGCGATCCTTGCTCTCGACACCGTCGACGGCGTGTTCATCGGCCCGACCGACCTCTCGCTCCGACGCGGACGGGGCCACTACACCCGCAGCGAGGAGGACTTCGCCGACATCGCGCACGTCGCCGAGGTCGCGGCCGCAGCCGGCAAGCCGTGGGTGCTGCCGGCCTGGTCGCCGGAGGAGAAGCAGCTCGCCATCAAGCACGGCGCGTCCTACGTCGCGCTCACGATGGTCCACGGCGCGATCAGCGAAGGCTTCGCCAACGCCAAGCGCACCATGGACGATCTCCTGGCGGGCTGACCCCGGACGCCGCCCCGGGAGCAGATACCCCCGCAGCTCCCGGGGCGGCCACCACGCACGAGACGAGGATCGGAGCGGCGCAGTGACGACGTACCGGCAGAGGTGCGGCACGACGACGTACACGTTCGACGGCTTGGTCGACCTGCTCGCCAAGGCCTCGCCCGAGCGTTCGGGCGACCAGCTCGCGGGCTGCGCGGCGGAGTCCGACGCCGAGCGGGCGGCCGCCCAGTGGGCGCTGGCCGACGTGCCGCTCACGGCGTTCCTCGCCGATGCGGTGGTGCCGTACGAGACCGACGAGGTCACCCGGCTCATCCTGGACAGTCACGACGCGGCGGCGTTCGCGCCGGTCGCTCAGCTGACCGTGGGCGGCCTGCGGGACTGGCTGCTGGAAGCGGCGGTCGCGCCGGACGCGGCGGAGCAGCTGCGGGCGGTCTCGCGCGGACTCACTCCGGAGATGGCGGCCGCGGTGAGCAAGCTGATGCGCAACCAGGACCTCATCCTGGTCGCCCGGGCTGTCCAGGTGACCTCCGCCTTCCGCACCACGATCGGCCTGCCCGGCCGCTTCTCGACCCGGTTGCAGCCCAACCACCCCACCGACGACCCGCGCGGCATCAGCGCCTCGATCCTCGACGGGCTGCTCTTCGGCTGCGGGGACGCGGTCATCGGCATCAATCCGGCCACGGACTCGCCGCAGGCCGCTGCGGATCTGATCCACCTCATCGACGATGTCCGGCTGCGCCACGACATCCCCGCCCAGTCGTGCGTGCTGACCCACGTGACGACCACCATCGGGCTGATCGAGGCCGGAGTGCCGGTCGACCTGGTCTTCCAGTCCATCGCCGGCACCGAGGGGGCCAACCGCAGCTTCGGCGTCGACCTCTCCGTGCTGCGCGAGGCCTACGACGCCGCCCGCTCGCTCGACCGAGGCACGGTCGGCACCAACGCGATGTACTTCGAGACCGGGCAGGGCTCCGCGCTCTCCGCGGGAGCCCATCTCGGCACCGGCGGTCGGCCGGTCGACCAGCAGACCCTGGAGGCGCGCGCCTACGCGGTGGCGCGGGAGTTCGAGCCGTTGCTCGTCAACACGGTGGTCGGCTTCATCGGGCCGGAATACCTCTACGACGGCAAGCAGATCATCCGAGCCGGGCTGGAGGACCACTTCTGCGCGAAGCTGCTCGGCCTGCCGATGGGTTGCGACGTCTGCTACACCAACCACGCCGAGGCCGACCAGGACGACATGGACACCCTGCTCACGCTGCTGGGCGCGGCCGGCTGCTCCTTCGTGATGGCGATCCCCGGCGCCGACGACGTGATGCTGGGCTACCAGTCCACGTCGTTCCACGACGCGCTCTACGTGCGACGGGTGCTCGGCCTGCGCCCGGCTCCGGAGTTCGAGGCGTGGCTGGCCCGGCACGGCATGGTCGACGCGGCCGGCCGGGTGCGGCCGGTCGATCCGGCGGCCTCACCGCTGCGGGCCTTGGCGGGGCCGCAGTGAGCGGCGACGTGGCGGCGCAGGGGGCTGACTTCTGGGAGCCGCTGCGCCGCACCACCCAGGCCCGGATCGGGCTCGGACGCTCGGGGGACTCCTTGCCGACGCGGCACCTGCTGGAGTTCCGCGCCGCACACGCGGCAGCGCGCGACGCGGTGCACGAGCCGCTCGACGTCGCCGCGCTCCAAGCCCAGCTGGACGAGCCGGCTCATGTCGTCAGCAGCCGGGCATCGAGCCGCAGCGAATACCTTCGCCGTCCCGACCTCGGCCGCGAGCCGGCGGATCTGTTCAGCCTGCCGGCACCCCCGCCCGGATCGGCCGCCGGTCCGGACCTGGCCATCGTCCTGGCGGACGGGCTCTCGGCCCGTGCGCTCTCCGACCACGGTGCCGCGGCCTACGCCGCGCTCCGTGCCGCCATGCCGGGGCTGACGTTCGCCCCACCGGTGATCGCCCTGCAGGCGCGGGTCGCCCTCGGTGACCACATCGGTGCCGCACTGGGCGCGCGGGCGGTGTTGGTGCTGATCGGCGAGCGGCCCGGCCTGTCGGTGGCCGACAGCATCGGCGTCTACCTCACGCACGCTCCGCGCCCCGGCCGCACCGACGCCGACCGCAACTGCGTGTCCAACGTCCACCCGCCTCATGGGATGTCCTACGACGCGGCCGCCCGGATCGTCGCGAGTCTGGTGGCCGGCGCGCGGGAGCTGGGGCGCTCCGGGGTCGACCTCAAGGACACCTCCCGCGACTCGGCTCTCGACAGCGCTCCCGGCGGGGACGGCGGCGAGCTCGGGCAGTGATGACGGCGTCGTCGCGAGGCGAGGGTGGCGTCTGAGCCCTAGAGTCCGTCCATGGCCGACCCGTTGCTCATCACCGTCGCCCCCACCGGGGCCGAGACCTCGAAGGACGACTGCCCGCACCTCCCCACCACGCTGGAGGAGCTGGTCGCCACCGCGCAGGAGTGCGAGGCCGCGGGCGCGGCGATGATCCATGTCCACATCCGGGACGACGATCACCGCCCGACGCTCGACCTCCACCGGCTCCACGACACCGTGCAGGCCCTGCGGGGGAGCACCGACCTCATCGTCCAGCTCTCCACGGGCGGCAGCGTCCACGACCCCTTGGAGCAGCGGCTCAAGGTGCTCGACGCTGAGCCCGACTCCTGCAGCCTGACGATGGGCACGGTCAACTTCGGCGACGACGTCTTCTCCAATCCGTGGCCGTTCATCACCGAGCTCTACCAGCTCAGCCAGGAGCGTCGGGTCGTGCCCGAGTTCGAGCTCTTCGACCTCGGTCAGGTCGCCGCGCTGCACCGCCTGCTCGACCGCTACGGCCTGCCGTACGGCGGCCGGGTGCACGTCGACTTCGTCATGGGCGTGCCCGGCGGCATGCCCGGCACGGCGCAGGCGCTGGTTGCGGGGGTGCAGATGCTCCCGGAGGTGGTGACGAGCTGGTCCGCGACCGGGATCGGTCGCTCGACGATCCCGGTGATGCTGGCGGCGCTGAGCATGGGTGGTCATCTGCGGGTCGGCATGGAGGACGTGCTGACCATCAGCCGCGGGGTGCCGGTGACGAGCAACGCCCAGCTGGTGGAGCGTGCCGTCGAGGCTGGTCGGCTCGCGCAGCG
>JAPSKJ010000490.1 GCA_031177735.1 Nocardioides sp. | reverse complement strand
TCAGGTTGAGCTCGGCGAGCCTCTCCTCAGGCGTGGGCACGCCTCACTCCGCCGGGCGCTTGAAGTAGCCGACGAGGTTGCCGGAGCCGTTGTCGGTGATCGTCACGAGCTCCCAGCCGTCCTGTCCGAAGTTGTTGAGGATCTGGCCCGCGACGTGGTTGAGGATCGGCGCCACCTGGTACTCCCACTTGGTCATGCTCGGCACCTTACTGCGCCGTGGGTCGGACCGGGGACGGGCAGGATCCGACCACGGTCTGACGCGCGAGGAGTGCGTCGGCGGCTACCGTGCTGCGTCGTGGAGACCCGACCGATCCCGGCGATGCCGCCGTGGCGGCTGGGCCCGGGTGGCGAGCGGTGGTTCGACCGCGCGCTGACCGCCGCTCTGCTGGTGCCCGCGGTCGCCTACCTGATCGTCGACATCGGCTCGGCGGTGCTGAGCGTGGCCGAGCTGCTCCCGCTGTGGTGGCGGCGACGCCACCCGGTCGCGGTGTTCTTGGTGATCAGCGCCGCGAGCGGGCTGCAGGCGGCCATCGGCACGACACCGCTGTGGGGGCAGGTCGGCTACCCGATCGCGCTCTACTCCCTGGCCCGCTACGCCTCGCCTCGCTGGGGGCTGGTCGGGCTCGGGATCGGGTTGGTCGGTGCGGTCGTCGGGTCGGTGACGTTCCTGCTCGCCTGGGACGCCCTCGATGCGGACGCGCTGGTGCCCTACCTCGTCACCATCGGCACCATCGTGATCACCTCCTGGGCGCTCGGCACCCTGGCTCGCACCCGGCACGCGTACGTCGCCGCCCTGGTCGAGCGCAACGAGCAGCTGCACCGCGAGGCGGCCCAGCGGGCGCGGCTCGCGGCGGCCGACGAGCGAGCCCGGATCGCCCGCGAGATGCACGACGTGGTCGCCCACGGGCTGAGCGTGATCGTCGTGCAGGCCGACGGCGCGCGCTACGCCGCCGCGCACGATCCGCAGGTGGCGACCGGTGCGCTGGAGACCATCGCGGCGACCGGCCGGGAGGCGCTGACCGAGATGCGGCGGATGCTGGGGCTGCTCCGCTCCGGCGATTCCCCGACCGGTCCGCAGCCCGGCCTGGCCGACCTGGCAACCCTCGTGGACGAGGCCCGCGCGGCCGGCACGTCGGTCACCGCGGCGCTGCCGAACGCCGAGAGCACGCCCCTGCCCGACGGCGTGGCGCTGGCGGTCTACCGCATCGTCCAGGAGGCGTTGAGCAACGTGCGCAAGCACGCCGGCCCGGACGCGACGGCGACCGTGTCGGTGACGGTGGGCGACACCGCCGCCACCGTGGAGGTCTGCGACGACGGCCGTGGCGCGGCCGCGCCCGACGACGGCGGCGGCCTGGGCCTGATGGGGATGGCGGAGCGGGTCGCGGTCCACGACGGCGTGCTCGAGACCGGGCCACGCCCCGGCGGGGGCTTCCGGGTGTTCGCGAGGATCCCCCTGTGAGCGACACGATCAGGGTCTTCCTCGTCGATGACCAGGCCATGGTGCGGGCCGGTTTCCGGATGCTGGTCGACAGCCAGCCCGACCTGGTCGTCGTCGGCGAGGCCGGCGACGGCGCCGAGGCCGTCGAGCGGCTGGCGGTCACCGGCGCCGACGTGGTGCTGATGGACGTGCGGATGCCTCGGCTCGACGGGGTCGAGGCCACCCGGCGGATCTCGGCGCGCGAAGGCGCCCCGCGGGTCGTCGTGCTCACCACCTTCGACCTCGACGAGCATGCCCTGGCCGCGATCCGGGCCGGAGCGGCCGGCTTCCTGCTCAAGGACGCCTCGCCGGAGGACCTCCTCTCCGCCATCCGCACCGTGTACGCCGGCGACGCGGTCGTCGCGCCCAGCACGACGCGCCGCCTGCTGGAGCACCTCGCGACGCTGCCCGAGGCCACCGCCCGCCCGGCGCGCGACGACCCCCGGCTCACCGACCTGACCGAGCGCGAGCTCGAGGTGCTCCAGCTGGTGGGCCGCGGCCGCAGCAACGCCGAGATCTGCGCCGA
>JAPSKJ010000489.1 GCA_031177735.1 Nocardioides sp. | reverse complement strand
GAGGTCCCCGAGAACGTGCCCAGCTGCACCCACAGCTGGGTATCGGTGTCGCGAAGGTCGAAGCGCAGATGCTGGGGGAGTGGGTCGAAGCTGCCCCACTGCGGGGTGCCGCCGAACATGACGGCGAGCGCCTCGTGCACGCCGTCGGCGGCGAGGCGGGGGTCGAGCGGCGTGACGACGCCGGCGGTCAGCTCGGCGTCCACACGGTGGATCAACGCCTCGTGAGCCTGGCGGCGCAGGGTGAACCCGACCGTGTGGTCGGCCGACCAGCTCCATGCGACGTCCGCGGGGTCGGCAGCCTCCAGTGCCGCGACGAAGTCGGCATGGATGCGGTCGAAGGAAGCCAGCACCTCCGGGAACCGGTCCGGGCGCGCCGCTTCCACACAGGAGTCCGGTCCGGCCGGTCGCAGCCGGACGATCTGGTCCCAGAAGTGCTGGACCTCCCCACCGAGGTGCCAGAGCAGGTCGGTGGCGGTCCAGTCCGGGCAGGTCGGCACGCGGGCCGCCGGGTCGGTGGAGGCCAGCACCTCGCGGAACCGCGCCGACTCTGCTCGGATGTGGTCGAGGTAGTCGGGGTACGGCAGGGCCGTCGACGGCGACGTCATGACATGGGACGCTATCGGCGGCGGCCTGCACCGGACGACCGGTTTTGAGTGGGACCGACCCCGCATGCACGTTCATGCAAAGCGATGTATAGTCATGCATATGACGAAGACGCGCGTCGCTGTCGCCGGAGCCAGCGGGTACGCCGGAGGCGAGCTGCTCCGCCTCCTGCTGGGCCACCCGGACGTCGAGATCGGGGCCCTCACCGCCGGCAGCAACGCCGGCGAGCGGCTCGGCACCCTCCAGCCGCACCTGCTGCCGCTGGCCGACCGGGTGCTCGAGGCCACCACGGTCGAGGTGCTGGCCGGCCACGACGTGGTCTTCCTCGCCCTGCCGCACGGCCAGTCCGGCGCTCTGGCCGCCGAGCTCCCCCAGGCCACGGTCGTGATCGACTGCGGCGCCGACTACCGCCTCTCCGACGCCGGGGAGTGGGAGCACTACTACGGCGGCACCCACGCCGGCACCTGGCCCTACGGCCTGCCCGAGCTGCCCGGGCACCGGGAGCGGCTCTCCGGCGCCCGCCGGATCGCCGTCCCCGGCTGCTATCCCACGGTCTCCACGCTGACCCTCGCGCCCGCCGTGGCCGCCGGCCTGATCGACCCCGACGTGGTCGTCGTCGCCGCCAGCGGCTCGAGCGGCGCCGGGAAGGCGGCGAAGCCGCACCTGCTCGGCAGTGAGGTGATGGGCAACATGAGCCCCTACGGCGTCGGGGGCGTGCACCGGCACACCCCGGAGATCACGCAGAACCTGTCCGGCCTCACCGGCCAGCCGGTCACCGTCAGCTTCACTCCACTGCTGGCCCCGATGCCCCGCGGCATCCTGGCCACCTGCACCGCCAAGCTGGTCGAGGGGGTGACCGGCGACGACGTGCGGAGCGCGTATGCGAAGTTCTACGCCGACGAGCCGTTCGTGCACCTGCTTCCCGACGGGACCTGGCCGCAGACCCAGGCGGTCGCGGGGTCCAACGCCGTGCACCTCCAGGCCGTGGTCGACGAGCGTGCCCGACGACTTGTCGCCGTCGGTGCCATGGACAACCTCGCCAAGGGCACCGCCGGCGCTGCCGTCCAGTGCATGAACCTCGCGCTCGGCCTTGCTGAAGGCACGGGCCTCTCGACCGTCGGCCTCGCTCCCTGAGCGCGCCCGCAGAAGGACAACGAACGATGAGCGTCACCCATCCCCGGGGATTCACCGCCGCCGGCGTCACCGCCGGCCTCAAGGCCAGCGGCGGCAAGGACCTCGCCCTGGTCGTCAACAACGGCCCGCGCTACGACGCGGCGAACCTGTTCACCGCCAACCGCTGCAAGGCGAACCCGGTGCTGTGGAGCCAGGAGGCCGCCAAGGACGGTGTCGTGCGAGCGGTGGTGCTCAACTCCGGCGGCGCCAACTGCTACACCGGCCCCGAGGGCTTCCA
>JAPSKJ010000488.1 GCA_031177735.1 Nocardioides sp. | reverse complement strand
ACCCCGGAGGCCTCGATGTCGAGGAACTTCCCGTGCCGGGTGACGTCGTCGACCAGCGTGCCCTCGAGCGCCGACAGCGGCGGTTGGAAGGTCTTCAGCGCGCTGAACTGCACCACGTGGATCGTGGTGATGGCGCGGTCGCGCAGCCGGCCCCGCAGGTCGAGGGCCAGCGCTTCCACCTCGGGGAGCTCGGGCACCTCGCCAGTGTAGGAGCGGGCCGCCGGGCGGAATCCCCGGTTAACCGGGGATTCCTGAACTTCTCGGCCTTTGCAACGCCCGAGAAGTGTCAGAACCACCCGAGAAGTACGCCGCCGGCGTGGCTGCGCGCCGAAGCGAGCCGCCACCCCGTGACCGCGGGCAGGCGCCGCCGCTACGACTCGCTAGCGAAATCTAAGGCGGAGGCTAGAGAGGTCGATACGGTCCGATCATGGACCCGATCCGCAATCCCTACGCGCCCGGCGCCGGTCAGCGGCCGCCGGAGCTGGCCGGCCGTGATGAGCAGCTGGCCGCCTTCGACGTCGTGCTGGAGCGGGTCGCGCGCGGCCGGCCGGAGCGCAGCCTGGTGCTGACCGGCCTGCGCGGGGTCGGCAAGACGGTGCTCCTCAACGCCCTGCGCAGCGCCGCGGTCCGGCGTGGGTGGGGCACCGGGAAGCTCGAGGCCCGGCCCGACCAGTCGCTGCGACGCCCGCTGTCCAGCGCGCTCCACCAGGCGGTGCGCGAGCTGGCCCACCCCGCGCAGGACGAGGTCGACCACGTCCTCGGCGTGCTGCGCTCCTTCGCCCAGCGCGAGGCCGGCCCGACCGCCAAGCTCCGCGAGCAGTGGAGCCCCGGCATCGACGCCCCGGCCGTGCGAGGCCGTGCCGACTCGGGCGACATCGAGATCGACCTGCTCGAGCTCCTCACCGATGTCGGCGGCCTCGCGGCCGACACCGGCAAGGGCATCGGCGTCTTCATCGACGAGATGCAGGACCTCGGCGCCGACGACGTCTCCGCGCTGTGCGCGGCCTGCCACGAGATCAGTCAGTCCGGCCTGCCGGTGATCGTGGTGGGCGCCGGGCTGCCGCACCTGCCTGCCGTGCTGAGCGCCAGCAAGTCCTACTCCGAGCGCCTCTTCGCCTACCAGCGCATCGACCGGCTCACCCGCGAGGCCGCCGACCGCGCGCTCGCCGCCCCGGCGGCCGAGGAGGACGCGGAGTTCGACGAGGTGGCGCTGGAGGCGATGTACGCCGCCACGGGCGGCTACCCCTACTTCATCCAGGCCTACGGAAAGGTCGTGTGGGACCACGCCCCGCGCTCGCCGATCACCGCCGCGGATGTGGAGGTGGCTGCTCCGGAGGCCGAGCGCGAGCTCGCGGTGGGCTTCTTCGGGAGTCGCTACGAGCGGGCCACGCCGGGGGAGCGGGAGTACCTGCGGGCGATGGCCGATGCCGCGGTCGACCTCGGGGCCGACGCCGTCGGCACGGTGGCGACGGCCGATGTCGCCGCCATGCTGGGCAAGAAGCCGCAGTCGCTCTCGCCGGCCCGCGACGCGTTGTTGAAGAAGGGGCTGATCTACTCCGGCGAGCGTGGCCGGATCGCGTTCACCGTGCCGCACTTCGGGCGCTACCTGCGCGAGCAGGCCGGCTGACACCCCGATCTCCTCACCAGCCCAACCCCGTGCCCGGTCAGGGGCGTCCCGGCCGGGGCGGCGCGGAAGGGCGTGCAGACGGTGCACTTGTCCGTGGTGCCCGGGACGTCGGGACAGACATCGTGGGAGGGCGCGGGCGGCCGGCACGGATCGCCCGGCCAGCGATCCGCGTGGGCGACGCGAGCCCGCTTCGCACTCGCAGCGGATCTCCACGCACGCCTTCCTCGAGGAGCCACGATGTCCCATCCCCGTCCCGTCCAGCCCAAGCGGAGCCACCCGGCGCCACGCCGGCGCCCGCGGCGCCCGCGCATGCTCGCGTCGTCGCTGGCCATGTCAGCGACCCTCGTCGGCGCGCTCGCCTCGCCGGCGTCCGCCGCGTGGACCGCGCCGGTC
>JAPSKJ010000487.1 GCA_031177735.1 Nocardioides sp. | reverse complement strand
TACGTCGCCCTGGAGCCGGACCCGAGCGACCGTCGACGCCGCACGGTGCGGCTGACCGAGCGCGGCAAGGCCGCGTGGCAGACCCTCGAGGACCGCTCCGAGGAGCGGGCCCGGGCGCTCCTCGACCCGCTCACCGAGCGCCAGCGGGCCCGGCTGAACGACGCACTGGCGACCGCCGACCTGCTCGTGCGCGCGGCGACGGTCTCGATCCGCACCGTGGACCCGGCCTCGCCGGGGGCGCGGGCCGCCATGGCGGCGTACTTCGCGGAGCTCGACAGCCGTTTCCCCCAGGGCTTCGACCCCGGCCCGCACACCGAGGACGACGACGCCACCCTGCGCGCCCCGCACGGCGCCTTCGTCGTCGCCGACAGCGATGGCGAGCCGGTGGCCGGTGGGGGCGTGCGGACCTTCGACGGCGCTGCGGAGATCAAGCGGATGTGGGTGGCGCCCGACTGGCGTGGTGCCGGCCTCGGTGCGCGGCTGCTGCGTCACCTCGAGGGGACCGCGCGCGACCTCGGCCACGCAGTGGTCCGGCTCGACACCAACGAGGCGCTCACCGACGCGATCGCGATGTACGAGCGGGCCGGCTACGAGCGGATCGAGCGCTACAACGACAACCCCTACGCCACGCACTTCTTCGCCAAGGCGGTGCGCTGAGACCGACGCGACCCGCCGTCTAGGGTGAGGCCCATGGCTCACTACGACGTCGTGGTCGTCGGCGCGGGACACAACGGGCTGACCGCGGCCGCCTACCTCGCCCGGGCCGGCCTGTCCGTGCTCGTGCTCGAGCGGCTCGACCACGTCGGCGGCGCGGCCGTCTCGGCACCGGCCTTCCCCGGACGCGACACCCGCCTCTCGCGCTACAGCTACCTGGTCTCGCTGCTGCCCGAGCAGCTCATCACCGACCTGGGCATCGATCTGCGGCTCGCGTCCCGCTCCACGGCGTCGTACACGCCGGTGCTCCGCGACGGCGCCCCCGGCGGCCTGCTGGTCGAGCGGCCGGAAGGTCCGGCCACGGTCGCGAGCTTCCGCGCGCTGACGGGCGGCGACGAGGAGTACGCCGCCTGGCAGGCGTTCTACGCCGACGTCGCCAGCCTCGCGGAGGTGGTGGCACCGACGCTGCTGGAGCCGTTGCCGCACGAGCGGGACGTCCGTGACCGGGTCTCACCCGAGGTGTGGCGCGAGGTCGTCGAGGAGCCACTGGGCCGCTGCATCGAGCGACGCTTCGCCGACGACACCGTCCGCGGCGTGGTCGCCACCGACGCGTTGATCGGCACCTTCGCCTCGCTGCACGACCCCTCCCTCATCCAGAACCGCTGCTTCCTCTACCACCTCATCGGCAACGGCACCGGTGAGTGGCGGGTGCCCATCGGTGGCATGGGTGCGGTCACCAGCGCCCTCGCCCGGGCCGCCTCCGGCGCCGGGGCGGAGCTGGTCACCGGTGCCGGAGTCAGCGCGATCCGCGCGCACGACGGCGGCGCAGAGGTGACCTGGCACGACGGCGGCGCGACCCGCACGGTCAGTGCGCGGTTCGTGCTCGGCAACATCGCGCCGTGGGTGCTGCGCATCCTGCTGGGTGAGCCGGAGGACCCGGCCACGAAGCCGGTCGGCGCCCAGCTCAAGATCAACTTCCTGCTCGACCGGCTGCCGCGACTGAAGTCGGGCGCCGACCCAGCGGCGGCCTTCGCCGGCACGCTGCACCTGGCCGAGGACTACTCGCGGCTGGAGGCGGCCTACGCCGAGGCGTCTGCGGGCCGGATCCCCCACCCCCTGCCGGGCGAGGTCTACTGCCACTCCCTCACCGACCCGTCCATCCTCGGTGAGGCTCCGGAGGGCACCCAGACGCTGACCTACTTCGGGCTGCACACGCCGGCGACGCTCTTCGAGACGGACCCGGAGCGCGCCAAGGCGGAGGCGGTCCAGGCCGCGATCGCCGCCCTCGACGAGCACCTGGTCGACCCGATCCGCTCCGTCGTCGCCACCGACGGCAACGGCAACCCCTGCATCGAGGCGAAGATCCC
>JAPSKJ010000056.1 GCA_031177735.1 Nocardioides sp. | reverse complement strand
TCGCCGTGGGCTTCCGCCGCCGCCCGGCCGGGTTCGGCGACTTCCTCACGGCCGCAGCGGCGACCGGAGCCGACGTCGTGCTGCTCGCCGACCCGACGGCGGCCGGCCACGCGGTGCACGCCCGGGTCTGGCTGGAGTGCCCCACCCAGGGTGTGCTCGCCTTCGACTCCTACGCCGCCGCGATGAGCCTGGTCAGCGTGCTGGCCGACGGCGTGCTCTCGCTCACCGGCCGCCCGGCGCGGGACCGGATCACCACCATCAGCGCCACCTACGACCGGCTCGCGGAGGTGGAGTGAATGGACCTGGCCTCCGTGACCCGCTTCCGCACCGCGGCGGCGCGCGCCGACCTCCACCTCGCCGAGGGCGAGCGGCTGCTGGCCGGCGGCACCTGGCTCTTCTCCGAGCCGCAGCCGGAGGTGAGCGGCCTGGTCGACCTCACCAGCCTCGGCTGGGCGCCCTGGGAGCCGCTCCCGGGCGGCGGTCTCCGCGTCGCCGCCACGTGCACCATCGCGCAGCTGCTGCAGGCGCCGTGGCCGTCCCCCGAGCTGCCCCGGGCCTGCGCCGACGCCCTGCTGATGTCGTTCAAGATCCAGCACGCCGCCACCGTGGGCGGCAACCTGTGCCTCGCCCTGCCCGCCGGTGCGATGATCGCGCTCGCCGCCGCGCTGGCCGGCGAGGCGGTCGTCTGGACCCCGGACGGTGGCGAGCGGCGGGAGCCGGTCACCACCTTCGTGCGCGGTCCCGGGCTGACCAGCCTGACCGGCGGCGAGGTGCTGCGCGGTGTCGACCTCCCCGGGTGGGCGCTACGGGCGGCCACCGCGTCCGGACGGGCCGCGCTGACGACGTACGGCCGCTCGGCGGCCCTGGTCATCGGCCGCCGCGACCCCGATGCGATCGCGCTCACCATCACCGCCTCGGTGCCGCGGCCGGTCGTGCTCATGCTGCCGCCGGCGCCGTCGGAGCGCACCGTGCGCGCCACCGTCGCCGAGGCCGGCGCCGAGGTGGGGTGGTACGCCGACCCGCACGGCGCCCCCGACTGGCGGGCCGCCCAGACCGGGCGGCTGGCGGTCGAGGTCTGCGAGGCACTGTCGTGATCCTGGACGGAGTGGAGGTCGCCGGCGAGCCGGCACCGGGGCAGTGCCTGCGCACGTGGATCCGCGAGCAGGGCGTGACCGCGGTGAAGAAGGGGTGCGACGCCGGTGACTGCGGCGCCTGCAGCGTGCTCCTCGACGGTGCGCCGGTGCACTCCTGCGTGACGCCGGCGGTGCGCGCCCGCGGGCGGGCGGTCACCACTGCGGCGGGGCTCGGCACCCCGGCCGACCTCTCACCGGTGCAGCGGCGCTTCGCCGAGGCCGCGGCCTTCCAGTGCGGCTTCTGCACCCCCGGTTGGGTGGTGACCGCGACGGCGCTCGCCGGGGACGACGGCCGGGTCGAGGTCGAGGAGCCCGAGCGCTGCTTCAAGGGCAACCTGTGCCGCTGCACCGGCTACCGCTCGATCCGCGACGCCCTCGGCGGCGTGGCCAACGTGGAGGGTCTCGACGCCCCCGAGCAGGGGGGATTCGGGCGCTCGGTCGCCGCCCCGGCGGCCCGCCGGGTCGTCACCGGCACCGAGCCCTTCACCCTCGACCTGCCCGACGCCGGCGTCCTGCACGTGAAGCTGGTGCGCAGCGACCAGGCGCACGCCCGCGTCACCGCGATCGACGTCTCCGCCGCCGAGGCGATCGAGGGCGTGGTGCTGGTGCTGACCCACCGCGACGCCCCCGACCTGCTCTACTCCACCGCCCGGCACGAGAGCCGGCTCGACGACCCCGACGACACCCGTCTGCTCGACGACGTGGTCCGCTTCCGCGGCCAGCGGGTCGCGGCGGTGGTGGCGGAGTCGGCTGCCATCGCCGAGCGGGCCGCCGCGCTGGTGCAGGTCAGCTACGAGCCGCTGCCGGCGGTCTTCGACCCCGAGGAGGCCCGCTCACCGGGCGCACCGCTGCTGCACGGCGACAAGTCGCCCGAGCAGTCGCGCATCGCCGCACCCGAGCGCAACGTGGTCGCCCACACGCACGGGGAGGTCGGCGACGTCGCGGCGGCACTCGACTCGGCGGCGTACACCGTGACCGGCACCTGGACCACCGGCCGGGTCACCCACGCCTCGCTGGAGACCCACGGGGCGCGGGCGTGGGTCGACGACGACGGCGTGCTCACCGTGCGCACCAGCACCCAGGTGCCGTTCTTGGTACGCGAGGAGCTGGCCCGGTTGCTGTCCCGGGAGCCCGACTCGGTGCGCGTGGTCGCCGCCCGGGTCGGCGGCGGCTTCGGTGGCAAGCAGGAGCTGCTCGTCGAGGACGTCGTCGCCCTCGCGGCGCTGCGACTGGCCGAGCGGGGCGACCGACGACCGGTGCAGCTGGAGCTGACCCGCGAGGAGCAGTTCACCGCGGTGCCGTGGCGCCATCCGATGCGGGTCAGCGTCACCCTGGGCGCCGACGCCGACGGCAGCCTCACCGCCATGGCCGTCGACGTGCTGAGCGACACCGGCGCCTACGGCAACCACGCGGCCGGCGTCATGTTCCACGGGGTGCACGAGTCGGTGGCGGTCTACCGGTGTCCGCACAAGCGGGTCGACGCCGAGGCCGTCTACACCAACAACCCGCCCAGTGGCGCCTTCCGCGGCTACGGCCTGGGTCAGCTCATCTTCGCGATCGAGTCGGCGATGGACGACCTCGCTCGCGAGGTCGGCCTCTCCCCCTACGAGCTGCGCCGCCGCAACGCGGTCGTCCCGGGCGACGAGTTCGTCGTCAACGGTCCGGCCGACACCGACCTGGCCTTCGGCAGCTACGGCCTCGACCAGTGCCTCGACCTGGTCGAGCAGGCCCTCGACGCCGGTGCGGCCCCGCCGCCGGGCGAGGGGTGGCGGACCGGCACCGGCATGGCGCTGGCCATGATCGCGACCATCCCACCGCGCGGGCACCACTCCTCCGCGCGGGTGACCCTCGAGGCCGACGGCACGGCCACCGTCGAGGTCGGCACCGCGGAGTTCGGCAACGGCACCGCGACCGTGCACACCCAGATCGTGGCCGAGGCGCTCGGCCTCTCCCCCGACCGGGTCCGGCTGGTCACCTCCGACACCGCCACCTCGGGCTACGACTCTGGTGCGTTCGGCTCCACCGGGTCGGTGGTCGCCGGCCTGGCGGTGCACCGCGCCGCCGAGGAGGTACGCCGCCGACTGGACGAGCCGCAGCGGCCGTTGTCCGCGACCGGATCGAGCACCGGCAGCCCGCGGTCGGTGGCCTTCAACGTCCACGGTGTCCGCGTCGCGGTGCACCCGGCGACCGGCGAGGTGCGCATCCTCGACTCGGTCCAGGCGGTCGACGCCGGCGTGGTGATCAACCCCGAGCAGCTGCGCGGCCAGGTCGAGGGAGGCGTCGCCCAGGCCATCGGCTCGGCGCTGCAGGAGGAGGTCGTCGTGGTCGAGGGCGCGGTGCAGACCCGCACCTTCCGCAACTACCGGCTGCCCCAGCTCGGCGACGTCCCGCCGACCCGGGTGCTGTTCGCCGACACCTACGACACGTTGGGGCCGCGCGGCGCGAAGTCGATGAGCGAGGCCCCCTACAACCCCGTCGCGCCGGCGATCGCCAACGCGGTGCGCGACGCCGTCGGCAGACGACCCCGCGAGCTCCCGATGAGCCGTGACCGGATCTGGCGACTGACCCGAGGAGAGTCATGAACGACGAGAAGTGGCTGCAGCAGGCCGTCGACCTGGCCACCGGCAACGTCGGGGCCGGCGGCGGGCCCTTCGGCGCGATCGTGGTCAAGGACGACGTCGTGGTGGCGACCGGGGTGAACCGGGTCACCCGCGACCTCGACCCGACCGCCCACGCCGAGGTGGTCGCCATCCGCGCGGCGTGCGCCGCACTCGGGGTGTTCGCCCTGCAGGGGTGCACCCTCTACACCTCGTGCGAGCCGTGCCCGATGTGTGCGGCCTCCGCGCTGTGGTCGCGGCTGGACCGCGTCCTCTTCGCCGCGAACCGCGACGACGCCGCCGACGGTGGCTTCGACGACCGGGCCTTCTACGACCTCCTCGCCAGCGCACCGCCCGCCCAGTGGCCGACGGCGGTGCAGGAGCTGCGCCTGGACACCTCCGTGCGCCCCTTCCGGGCCTGGCTCGACAACCCCGCGCGCGTCGACTACTGAGCACCTCCGGGCTGAGACGCCCGTTGCAGGCGTGAGATCGCCGTTTCTTTTACACCGCCGAAACATCCGCCGATCGGCGCCGAAACCCGCCGCTCCTAGCGTCGACCACATCGGCGAACGGCCGGGGAACGGGACCTCCCCGCCGTCCGTGGACACCCCATCGCTTCGATCAGGAGACCGCCCATGAACAAGCGCGCCCTGCGCACCGCCGCAGCGCTCACCGCCGCCGCCCTCGCCCTCTCCGCATGCGGCGGCTCTGATGAGTCCGACTCCGGGGAGGCGGCCGAGAGCTCCGACTTCGGGGCGGTGAAGCTGCAGCTCTCCTGGATCAAGAACGCCGAGTTCGCCGGCGAGTACTTCGCCGACACCAACGGCCACTACACCGAGGTGGGGTTCAGCGAGGTGACCATGGACCCCGGCCCCGGCCCGATCGAGACGCTGGTCGCCAGCGGCGAGGCCGACTTCGGGCTCAGCAACGCGGTGGCCACCGCGCAGGTGATCGCGGAGGAGGACGCGCCGCTGAAGATCGTCGGCACGAAGTTCCAGAAGAACCCGTTCACCATCCTCTCGCTCGCCGACAAGGGCAACATCGCGACGCCGCAGGACCTGATCGGCAAGAAGATCGGCGTCCAGGCCGGCGGCAACGAGACGCTGTTCGACGCGCTCCTCGAGGTCAACGGCATCGACCCGTCACAGGTGGAGAAGGTGCCGGTCGAGTACGACCCGGCCCCGCTCATCGACGGCGAGGTCGACGGCTTCCTGGCCTACCTGACCAACGAGTCGATCACGGTGCAGGACGCCGGCTACCAGGTGACGAACCTGCCGTTCGCCGACAACGGCCTGCCGTTCGTCGCCGAGAGCATCATCACCACCGAGCAGATGATCGAGGAGGAGCCGGAGAAGGTGAAGGCGTTCCTCGAGGCGGAGATCCTCGGCTGGCAGGACTACCTGCGCGACCCCGAGGAGGGCGCCCGCCTGGCGGTGGAGGAGTACGGCGCCGACCTGGGCCTCGACCTGGCCAAGGAGGTCGAGCAGGCCGAGGTGCAGAGCACCCTGATCGTGACCCCCGACGTGGAGGCCAACGGCCTGCTCACCATCTCCGACGAGCTGGTCGACCAGAACCTCGCCACCTTGGCCGCCGCCGACATCGACGTCACCGAGGCCGACGAGCTCTTCGACCTCTCGCTGCTGCAGGAGCTGCTCGAGGAGAAGCCCGAGCTGGCCGAGGTGCCCACCACCTCCTGACCACCCGTGACCATCCCGTGATCGGATCGTGATCGTTTCGTGACCTCCCTCGATAGCACCGGGACGACCTCCGCGCCCGCCGCGAAGCGGCGGGCCGGGGGGACCGGCATCCACCTCCAGGGCCTGACCAAGGCCTTCGGCTCCGGCCGCAAGCAGGTCCAGGCCCTCGCCGACGCCACGCTCCACTCCGACCAGGGCAGCTTCCTCTCCCTGCTCGGGCCCTCCGGCTGCGGCAAGTCCACCATCCTGCGCATCCTGGCGGGACTGGAGGAGCCCACCAGCGGCACCGCCCTCGTCGACGGCATGACCCCGCTCGAGCTGCGCCGCGCACACGCGCTCGGCATCGCCTTCCAGGACTCCGCGCTCCTGCCCTGGCGCTCGGTCGAGGCCAACATCCGGCTGCCGTTCGAGGTCTCCGGCACCGCGCCGGATCCCGCCCTGGTCCGCGAGCTCATCGAGCTGGTCGGGCTCTCCGGGTTCGAGAAGGCGAAGCCGGCCCAGCTCTCCGGCGGTATGCGACAGCGGGTCTCCATCGCCCGCGCACTCGTCGTGAAGCCGTCGGTGCTGCTGCTGGACGAGCCGTTCGGCGCGCTCGACGACATGACCCGCCAACGCCTCAACGTCGAACTCCTGCGCATCTGGACGGAGAAGCCCGCGACCACGCTGATGGTCACCCACGGCATCTCCGAGGCGATCTTCCTCTCCGACCAGGTCGCCGTGATGAGCGCGCGGCCCGGCCGCGTCAAGGAGGTCATCGACGTCGACCTGCCCCGACCGCGGCTGCCCGAGATGATGCGCACGCCGGAGTTCCACGCACTCCACGACCACGCCTCCGAGCTGCTCTTCGGCGGCGGGGAGGCCCCGTGAGCACGGTGCTGTCCCGTTCCAGCCTCCGCTCGGCCGGCCTCGGCGTGCTCGGCCTCGTCGGCGTGGTCACGCTGTGGTGGCTGCTCGAGCTCACCCTGCTCGCCGACGCCCGCATCCCCTCGCCCGCCGGCGTGGTGCGCGCTGCGGTCGATCGCGGCCCGGAGTTCTACGCCACCCACTTCGGCATGACCCTGCAGGAGGCCGCGGTCGGGTTCGCCTACGGCACGGTCGCCGCCATCGGGCTCGCCGCGCTGACCCTGCTGGTGCCGGCACTCGAGCAGGTCGTCATGCAGATCGCGGTGATCACCTACTGCGTGCCGCTGGTCGCGATCGCCCCGGTGCTCTTCATCGTCATCGGCAACCCCGAGGAGGGCGAGCGCGCCGGCACGGCCACCGCGCTGGCGGCCCTCTCGGTCTTCTTCACCACCGTGGTCGGCACCGTGCTCGGCCTGCGCTCGGCGGACCGGGCGAGCCTGGAGGTCGTCCGCGTCTTCGGCGGCGGCCCGGTCCGCCAGCTCACCAAGGTCCGGCTGATCGCCGCGCTACCCGCGATGCTCGCCGCCCTGCGGGTGGCGGCCCCGCTCGCGTTCCTCGGTGCGATCCTGGGCGAGTACGTCGGCGGCGTGCAGCGCGGCGTCGCCATCACCCTCAAGATCGCCCAGCAGAACGTCGACGTCGAGGGCGCCTGGGCGATCGGCCTGGGCTGCGCGCTGGTGGCCGGAGCGTTCTACGCCGTCTTCGCCCTGCTCGCCCGGCTCGTCACGCCCTGGTCGCGAGGGGCCTCGGCATGAGCGGCGTGGAGCTGATCTCCGCCGGGCAGCCGGCCTCCCACGCCGCACGCGGCCGGCACCCGCTCCTGGCGGCGACCCTCCGCGCCGTCGGCACCATGGTGCTCGTCCTGGCGCTCGTCACGGCGCTGTGGGTGATCGGCCTGTGGGCCTTCGACGTCTCCAGCTACGTCGGCAAGGGCCCGCTCGACGTGGTCGACATCCTCTTCGTCGACGAGGACGCCCCCGCGTTGCGCGCCGAGATCGCCGGGCTGCTGGGGCGCACCTTGCTCGACGCGGGGATCGGCTTCGTCGCCGGGATGGCGGCGGCCATCGTGCTGGCCGCGGTGGTCGTGCGGTTCCGTGCCGCGGAGAGCGCCATCATGCCGGTCGCACTGATCCTGCAGACCGTGCCGCTGATCGCGCTGGCGCCGATGCTGATCCTGCTGGTGGGCCGCGGCTACACGATCGTGGCCCTGATGAGCGCGATCGTCGTGCTCTTCCCCGCCCTGGTCAACATCGCCCTCGGTCTGCGCTCGGTGAGCCCCCAGATGCGCGACCTGGTGCTCGTCTACGGCGGCTCCCCGATGACGGTGCTGCGCAAGGTCGGCTTCCCCTCCGCGCTGCCCGCGCTGTTCGCCTCCGTGCGCATCGCGGTCCCCGGCTCGATGACCGGCGCCCTGCTGGCCGAGTGGCTCGCCACCGGCAAGGGGGTGGGGTACGCCGTCGTGTCGGCCGCCGCGCGCTCCCAGATCGGCAAGGTGTGGGCCCTGGTGGTGGTCATCACCCTGGTCTCCCTGCTGCTCTACCTCATCGCCCAGCTGGTCGAGGCCGCCGTGCTCAGCCGCTTCGGCCGCCCGGACCGGGCCTGACCACTCGAGGAAGCCGTGCCCGACTCCGCCACGCCGGCCTATCCGGCGCACTCCCGGCCCGTCCCGAGCGACCCCGCGGTCGACGCGATGGTGGCCGCCCTGCCCAAGGTCAGCCTGCACTGCCACCTGATCGGCACCGTGGCGCCGCAGACCGTGGTCGACCTCGCGGCGAAGCACGGCGTGCCGCTGGCGCGGAGCGCGGACGACCTCTACGACCACGACAGCTACGAGGACCTCGGTGAGTTCCTCCGCGTGCTCGACGTGGTCGGCTCCGTGATCCGGGACGCCGACGACTTCCACCGGGTGACCTATGAGTCGCTGACGGCGGGCGGTGCGGCGCACGGCGTGCTCTACCGCGAGATCCAGCTCAGCCCGCCGGGCCATCCGGGCGTCCCCTACCCCCGGCTGCTCGAGGGCGTGGTCGCCGGTCTGCGCGACGCGCGCACCGATGTCGGCATCGACGCCCGCCTGGTCGTCGGCATCAACCGCGAGCGCAGCGCTGGCGAGGCGGTCGAGCTGGTCGAGCAGGTCATCGCCCACCGGATCGAGGAGGTGGTCGGGATCGGCTTGGACTACGCCGAGGTCAACGGCCCACCCGGGCGCTTCGTCGAGGCCTACCAGCTGGCCGGCCGTGCCGGCCTGGGCCGCACCGCGCACTCGGAGTCGGGACCGCCCCGGCACGTGCTCACCCTGCTCGACGACCTCGGGTGCAGCCGGGTCGACCACGGCTACCACGTCGTGGACGACGCCGAGATCACCGCCCGCTGCGTCGAGGAGCGGATCCCGTTCAACTGCACGCCGGTGAGCTCCGACATCGGGCGCTACTCCGGCAGTGGCGACGGCACGCACCACCGGATCCGCCAGATGGTCGACGCCGGCCTGTGCGTGACCATCGACTCCGACGACCCGCCGATGTTCGGCACCGACCCCACCCACGACTTCCGGGTGCTGGCCCATGCCCTCGGTTACCGCCGCGACCAGCTCGCCGCCTTCACGTTCAACGCCATCGACGCCTGCTGGCTCGACGAGAGCGAGAAGGCGGCGCTGCGTCGGCGGGCCCGCGCGATGGTGGCCGCCACGCCGGATGCGCCCGCGCCGCCGCCGGCGGCGGCCCCGGATCCGCACCACCACTCCCAGGAGGCACACCGATGACCGAGTTCCACGTCCCCGCCGTCGACATCTCGTCCTATGTCGACCCGGGCGGCTCCCGCGAGGCCCGCCTGGCGGCCGCCCGCGCCTTCGACGAGGCCGCCAGCACGGTCGGCTTCGTGCAGATCCTCGGCCACGGCGTGCCGCTGGAGGTGACCGACGCCTTCGCGGCGGCCCTCGACGGCTTCTTCTCCCTGCCGCCGGAGACGAAGAAGGCCTACCGGACGCCGCCCGAGATCAACCGCGGCTACACCCCGCCGAAGACCGAGTCGCTCAGCCTGAGCCTCGGGCTGGCGCCTTCCAACCGGATGCACGACTTCTTCGAGGCCTTCAACGTGGGCGCCGCGCACACCGACTACCCGGGGCTCGACCTGCCGGTCATCGACTACCCCGAGAACGTCTGGCCGGACCAGGCGGCCGGGTTCCGGGAGGCGGTCTCGGCGTACTTCGACGAGGCCGGCCGGGTCGCCCGCACCCTGACCACGATGTTCGCCGACGCGCTCGACCTGCCGGCCGGGTTCTTCGACGCCTTCACCGACCACAGCCTCGACGTGCTGCGGATGAACAACTACGCCCTGCCGCCCGGCGACATCACTCTCGACGGTGACCTCACCGGCATGGGCGAGCACACCGACTACGGCATCGTCACGGTGCTGTGGGCCGACCAGGTCAAGGGGCTGCAGGTGCTCGGCCGCGACGGCGCGTGGCACGACGTCATGCCCGCCGACGGCGCCCTGCTCATCAACCTCGGTGACCTGATGGCGCGGTGGACCAACGAGCGCTGGATGTCGACCCTGCACCGGGTGAAGCCGCCGATCGTCGGCGGCAGGATCGAGCGGCGGCGTTCGGCGGCGTACTTCCACGACGGCAACATCGACGCCGTCATCACCACGCTGCCCACCTGCCTGGCCGCCGACGGCACCTCGGCCTACCCGCCGATCACCGTCGGTGACCACATCCGGGCCAAGCTGGCCGGCTCGAGGGCCGGCGTGGCCAACACCGAGGCCGAGCGGGAGGCGGCGCGGGTGCTGGCGGCCCGCTCGTAGCTCGCCGGGTCAGGCAGTCACGAGCGGCGGGCGGTCAGGCGACCGCCCGCCGGTGCCACTCCCCCACGGCCGTGGCCAGGCCGATCACCAGGCCGGCGGCCAGCAGGCCGGCCGCGAGGTGCAGCTCGAGCAGCGCCGCGCCCGCGGCCGCGCCGAGCAGGATGAGCGCGACGGCCAGGAAGCGCCGCACGTTGCCACCGCGCTTGCCGCTGCCGAGCACCGAGTCGGCGGCGAGACCGGTGATGGTGCTGGTGACCACCACGGTGGTCACGTCCTTGACGGCGACGTGGCGGGCGGCGGCCGCCTGGATGCCCATCGCCAGGGCAGCCAAGGTGGTGACCGTGATCATCACCCCGCTCGACGGCTCGTCGCCGACGGCGAACAGCACCCCGGCCAGCGCCAGCATCACCACCGCGACCGCGGCGAAGAGGACCGTGATCGCGCCGGTCCACGCCACCGTCGCCCAGCGGAGCGTGCGACCGCCGATCGCCGCGCCCACCATGAAGCCGACCAGCGCCAGTGCCGGGCCGAGCACGGGAAGTCCCTCCGCGCCGACCAGCGCCATGCCGAGGATGACGACGTTGCCGGTCATGTTGCCGGTGAACACCTTGTCGAGGCCGAGGTAGCCCACGGCGTCGTTGATGCCGGTGGTGAAGGTCAGCACCAGCATCAGCCACAGGTGCATCCGTTCGGCGGGGACGGCGGCGAGTCGCGAGGTCACGGCCGCATTCTCCCGTGGCCGAGCACGTGGCCAGATGACCGTCTCAGCCGAGCCCCGCTCCGGCCGGGCGCGGTGTCACAGGAGCATCACGATGGCCGAGGCGACCCCGGCGATCACGACGGCGGCGCGCAGCACGCCCGCAGGGAGCCGCCGACCGATCCGGGCGCCGAGGTAGCCGCCACCGACCGAGCTCACCGCCAGCAGACCCACGACCGTCCAGTCGATCTCGGCGACGACGGTGAAGATCACCCCGGCGACGATGTTGGCGGCCATCACGGTCACCGTGCGGAGCCCGGAGATGATCCGCAGGTCGATGTCGAGACCGAGCGCGAGGGTCGCCAGCATCATCACGCCGGCGCCTGCACCGAAGTAGCCGCCGTAGACGCCGGTGAGCAGCACGAAGACCACCGCGACCGGCGAGAGCGTGACCCGCGGACGAGCGCCTTCCCCACGCCGGGTGGCCAGCCACGCGGCGAGCCGTGGTTGCACGCCGACGAGGGCGCAGGTGACCAGGATCAGCCACGGCACGATCGCCTCGAAGACGCCCGGCGGCAGGCCGATCAGCAGCGCGGCGCCCACGGCACCCGCCGCGCCGGTCAGCAGCAGGAGCTGGCGGGTCAGGCGGGGGTGGGCGCGCAGCTCCTCCCGGTAACCGACCGCGCCTCCCATCCCGGCGGGCACGAGCCCGATGGTGTTGCTCGCGTTGGCGACCACCGGCGGCAGCCCGACCGCCAGGAGCACCGGGAAGCTCAGCAGCGAGGCGACACCGACCGTCGACGTCAAGATGCCCGCACCGAAGCCGGCGAGGGCGACGAAGAGGTGGTCGGCTCCGGTCAGGGCGCTGCGCTCCTCTCGGGCTGCATCCGGGGCTCTTGCTGCCATCGGCCCCGCACGTCGACCCGGGGCGTGCGGCCGACGCTAGCGTGAGGAGTCCACCGGCTCGGCTGACCGCGACCGTCGGGTTGACACCCCGGCAGCGGCAATATTGGCTAGGCCACTGAACCACAGCGAGCGTTCCGTCCGCCACCCGGCGCCGGCGCCGCGCGAGCTCGAGGAGACCGCATGACCACCGCATCGACCGGAGCTCCGCGCTCGGGACCGCTCAGCGACATCCTGGTCGTCGACCTCTCCCGCGCGCTCGCGGGACCGCACGCGACGATGATGCTCGGCGACCTGGG
>JAPSKJ010000486.1 GCA_031177735.1 Nocardioides sp. | reverse complement strand
CTCCGCCCTACTCTCGGACCATGACCGATCAGCAGCGGCCGCAGAAGGACCGCCCCTGGGTGATGCGCACCTACGCCGGCCACTCGACGGCCGAGGCCTCGAACGCGCTCTACCGCACGAACCTCGCGAAGGGCCAGACCGGCCTGAGCGTCGCCTTCGACCTGCCCACGCAGACCGGCTACGACCCCGACAGCCCGCTCGCGCGTGGCGAGGTCGGCAAGGTCGGCGTCCCGGTGCCGCACCTGGGCGAGATGCGCAAGCTCTTCGACCAGATCCCGCTCACCGAGATGAACACCTCGATGACGATCAACGCCACCGCCATGTGGCTGCTGGCGATGTACCAGGTCGTCGCGGAGGAGCAGAACCCGGACCTGTCGCCGGAGGAGGTCGCGGCCCAGCTGGCCGGCACGACCCAGAACGACATCATCAAGGAGTACCTCTCGCGGGGCACCTACGTCTTCCCGCCCGAGCACTCCCTGCGGCTGATCAGCGACATGATC
This sequence comes from Nocardioides sp., assembly GCA_031177735.1. Lineage (GTDB taxonomy): Bacteria > Actinomycetota > Actinomycetes > Propionibacteriales > Nocardioidaceae > Nocardioides. Next base: position 1,534 of record JAPSKJ010000486.1, on the reverse strand, counting down.
GCCTACACGGTCCACCAGATCCCGAAGTGGAACCCGATCAACATCTGCAGCTACCACCTGCAGGAGGCGGGCGCGACGCCGGTGCAGGAGATCGCCTACGCGATGTCGACCGCCATCGCGGTCCTGGACGCGGTGAAGGCCTCCGGGCAGGTCTCGGAGGAGGACTTCGGACGCGTGGTCGGCCGGATCTCGTTCTTCGTCAACGCGGGCGTGCGGTTCGTCGAGGAGATGTGCAAGATGCGCGCCTTCGTCGAGCTCTGGGACGAGCTCACCCGGGAGCGCTACGGCGTCCAGGACCCCAAGATGCGCCGCTTCCGCTACGGCGTGCAGGTCAACTCCCTCGGGCTCACCGAGGCGCAGCCGGAGAACAACGTCCAGCGCATCGTGCTGGAGATGCTCGCGGTCACGCTCTCCAAGAAGGCCCGCGCCCGCGCGGTGCAGCTGCCCGCCTGGAACGAGGCGCTCGGCCTGCCCCGGCCGTGGGACCAGCAGTGGTCCCTGCGCCTGCAGCAGGTGCTCGCCTACGAGTCCGACCTGCTCGAGTACGACGACATCTTCGACGGCTCCCCGGTCATCGAGGCGAAGGTGGCCGAGCTCATCGAGGGCGCCAAGGCCGAGATCGACCGCGTCCAGGCCATGGGCGGGGCGATCGCCGCCGTGGAGTCCGGCTACATGAAGCAGGAGCTGGTCTCCTCCCACGCGGTGCGACGGGCGCGCATCGAGAACGGCGAGGAGGTCATCGTCGGCGTCAACAGGTTCACCACCACCGAGCCCTCGCCGCTGACCGCCGACCTCGACGCCGCGATCCAGACCGCCGACCCGCAGGCCGAGGCCGCCGCGATCGAGTCGGTGCGGGCCTGGAAGGCGCAGCGCGACGAGCGGGAGGTGGCCGAGGCCCTGGCCGCCCTCGCCGCCGCGGCCAAGACGTCGGACAACCTGATGATCCCCACCCTGGCCGCCGTGCGCGCCGGCGCCACCACGGGGGAGTGGGCACAGACGCTGCGCGAGGTCTTCGGTGAATTCCGCGCGCCGACCGGGGTGTCGGGCGCGGTCGGCGTCGCCGAGGCGGGCCCCGACCTGGTCGAGGTCCGCGAGCGGGTCAAGGCGACCGGCGAGGAGCTCGGCGGGCGCCTGCGCGTGCTGATCGGCAAGCCGGGGCTCGACGGGCACTCCAACGGCGCCGAGCAGATCGCGGTGCGGGCGCGCGACGCCGGCTTCGAGGTGATCTACCAGGGCATCCGGCTCACCCCGGAGCAGATCGTCGCCGCCGCCGTGGCCGAGGACGTCCACCTGGTCGGGATCTCGATCCTGTCCGGATCCCACATGGAGCTGGTGCCGACCGTGCTCGACGGCCTGCGCGAGCAGGGCATGCCCGACGTCCCGGTCGTGGTCGGCGGCATCATCCCCGACTCCGACGCCCGCCGGCTCAAGGAGCTCGGCGTCGCGGCGGTCTACACGCCCAAGGACTTCGGGCTCACCGAGATCATGGACGGCTTCGTCGACGTGATCCGGACGGCCAACGGGCTGGGCTGAG
>JAPSKJ010000055.1 GCA_031177735.1 Nocardioides sp. | reverse complement strand
GTCGCTGACCGCCGTCACGCTGCCGCTGGTCGCTCGGACGAACGACCCGCTGCCGGACCCACGCGAGGGGCGGTCGCTGGGCATGTCGGTGGGCCCACCCGACGGCATGCCCTCGGGGCGCTCGCCGCCTCCGGCGCCTCCGGGACCACCGCCGGCGCCGCTCGCGCAGCCGTCGTCCGCGGCCACGATCTGGACCGACGCGGCGGTCACGGCGCTCGGGAGGGCGTCGGTGCCGCTGGTCGACTCCTCGGCCGGCACGACGACCACGCAGCTGCCCGCCGTCACGTCGCCGAGGGTGCCGGCGACCTGCGCGGTGAAGGTGGTGGTGTCGGTGTAGGTGACCGCGACCTGGCCGGACATCGCGCTCTGCACCTGCAGGGTGGTGCCGTCGATGGCGGCCACCATGCCGGACGCGCCCGGGATGGTGCGGCCGGGTCCGGCGGTGCTGTCGGCAGTGGCGCCCGACGCGGCGGCGGTGTCGCCCGAGGCGGCGGCATCGCTGCCGCTGTCGTCCTGGCCGCAGGCGGTCAGGGTGAGGGCGAGCGTGGCGACGGCGGCCAGGGTGAGGGCCGGTCGGGCGGGCTGGAGGAGGCGCATGGTGGTGTCCTTCGGTGGGCGGGTGGTCATTCGCTGCGAAGCGCGTCGATCGGGGTGAGGCGGGCGGCACGGCTGGCGGGATAGACCCCGAAGCCGATGCCCAGAGCGAGAGCGGTGCCGATGGCCCCCAGGGTGGCGACGAGCGAGATCGACACCGGCTGCCCGATCAGGCCGGGCAGCACCTGCGCGCCGGCGATCCCGATCAGCACGCCGATGACGCCGCCGGCCAGGCCGAGCAGGGAGGCCTCGACGAGGAACTGGCGTCGGATGACGGTCGGGGTGGCCCCGAGCGCCTTGCGCAGGCCGATCTCGCGGATCCGTTCGGTGACGGAGACGAGCATGATGTTCATGACCCCGATGCCGCCGACGAGCAGGGAGATCGCGGCGATGCCGGCGAGCAGCACGGTGAGCGTCTCGTTGGTCGCGTTCGCGGTCTCGACCAGGGAGTCCTGGGTGGCGATGGTGAAGTCGGCCTCGGCCGCCTCCACGCCGTGCAGGTTGAGCAGGAGCGCGTTGACCTCCTGGTACGCCGCCGAGAGGGTGTCGGCCGCGGAGGCCTCCACGTAGATCGTGGACACCGACGACGACGCGGAGCCGGTCAGCTGCTTGGCCGTGCCGAGGGGCACCACGGCCTGGTCGTCCTCGGTCTGTCCGCTCCCCGAGGCGCCGGAGGAGGACAACACACCGATGACCGTCAGGGGGGTGCCGTCGATGGTGACGGTCTGCCCGACCGGGCTGGTCGGCCCGCTGAAGAGCTCCGCCACGGTGTCGGGCCCCAGCACCACCACCCGGGCGGCCTGCTCGACCTCCGCGGCGGTGAAGAACCTGCCCGAGCTGAGCTCCCGCGCGCGCACGTCGACCCAGGAGGTGGTCGTGCCGACGAGCGAGGTCGTCCAGTTGGTCTCCCCCGCCACGAGCGAGACGGACGAGGTGGTCGTGGGGGCCACCGCGGCCGCGTCGGGCACGACGTCGGAGTCGCCGATGGCGGCGGCGTCCTGGAGGGTCAGGGTCGAGGCAGAGCCGAAGCCGCCCCGCATACCGGTCGAGCTGGTCGTCGATCCCGGGGAGACGATGAGCAAGTTGCTGCCCAGCGCGTCGATCTGCTTGCGCACCTGGTCCTGCGCACCCTGGCCGAGGCCGACGGTCAGGATGACCGACGAGATCCCGATGACGATGCCGAGCATGGTCAGCACCGAGCGCAGCCGGTGGGCACGGATCGCCTCGAGTCCGGCGCGGAGGGTCTCAGCCCAGCTCATGAGGCCACCAGCTCGTCGGCGAGGAGGCCGTCGCGGATCACCAGGCTGCGGCCGGCGCGCTCGGCAACGTCGTGCTCATGGGTGATCAGCACGATCGTGCGGCCGCTGGCGTGCAGCTCGTCGAGCAGCTCGAGCACGGCCGTGGTCGAGGCGGAGTCGAGGTTGCCGGTGGGCTCGTCGGCCAGGATGATGTCGGGCTCGCCGACCAGGGCCCGGGCCACGGCCACGCGCTGCTGCTGCCCCCCGGACAGCTCGCCGGGGCGGTTGTTCACCCGGTCGCCGAGGCCGACCCGTTCGAGCGCCCGGACGGCTCGCGCTCGCCGATCCGCGCGTGCGACGCCGGCGTACACCAGCGGCAGCTCCACGTTGCGCCAGGCCGGGAGGCTGGGCAGCAGGTTGAACTGCTGGAAGACGAAGCCGATCCGCCGGTTGCGCGCGTGCGCCAGCTCGGCCTCCGACATCCGGGAGACGTCCTCGCCGCCGAGCAGGTAGCGCCCCTCGGTGGGCACGTCGAGGCAGCCGAGGATGTTCATCAGGGTGGACTTGCCGCTGCCGGAGGGCCCGATCACCGCGACGTACTCGCCCTGGTTGATGCGCATGTCGATGCCGCGCAGCGCCTCGAACTCGATGGTGCCGGAGCGGTAGGTCTTGCGCACATCCTCGACCTCGACGACCGGTGTGGTCCGGGCGGCGCCTCCCGCGCTCACTGGCCGCCTCCAGGCACCATGAAGGTGTCGCCGGGGCCCGTGCGCCCCGGCAGCTGCCCACCGGCCGGCACCTCGAGCTGCACCACGCCCCCGTCGCCGGAGCCCGTCGGGCGGGTGAACCCGGGCACTTCGACGACGTCGCCCTCGGCGAGACCGGAGACGATCTCGGTCTGCATGCCGTAGACAGCACCGGTCTCGACCTCGGTGCGGACGGTGCCGCCGTCGACGATCTTCTCGACGTAGGTGGTGTCGCCGTCGGCGCGCAGCGCTCGGCTGTCGACGGCGAGCACGTCGGGGATCTGCTTGACGATGATGGTGGCCTCGGCTGAGGTGCCGGCGTAGAGCCCCTCGGGGGTGCCGGTGACCTCGATGGTCACGGGAAAGACCGCCGCCCCGCTGGAGTTGGTCTCCGCGACCAGGCCGACGCTCTGCACGGTGCCGTAGACGGTGTCGGTGACGCCGGTGACCGTGATCTCGGCCTGCAGTCCCTCGGTGAGGCGCTCGACGTCGGTGCTCGCGACGGTCGCGTCGACCAGGTAGCGGTGGGTCGACACGATGGTCACCGCCGCGGTGCTGGCGCTGTCCGTGCTGGTGTCGCTGCTGCCTCCCGTGGACCCGCTGGTCCCGCTGGACCCGCTGGAGCCGACGACGTCACCGACGGCAAGGTCGAGCGACGTCACCGTGCCGTTGACCGTCGCGCGCAGCTCTGCGTCCTCGACGTCCTGACGCGCCTGCTCGAGGGCGGCCTCGGCGGAGACCACCGCGGTCTGGTCGGCGGCGAGCTGGACGTCGCTGGCACCGGCGTCCTCGTCCTCCTCCAGCTGGGCCACGGCCGCGTCGTAGCTGCTGCGCGCGGCGGTGCGGGCGGCGACCAGCGCGGTGGCGTCGACGCGGGCGAGCAGCTGGCCGTTGGTGACGGTGTCGCCCTCGGCGACGTAGACGCCGGTGACGGTGCCGGAGACCTCGAAGGCGAGCTCGGCGGTCTGCCGGGGCTGCACCGTGCCGGAGGCTGCGACGGTCTCGCGCATGGTGGTGGTCGCGACGGTCGCTGTGGAGGTGGTGGTCTCAGCGGCGCCGTCGCCGCGGGTCAGCAGCCAGGCGCCGACGCCGGCGACCGTTAGCAGGGCGAGGGCCAGCAGCAGCACGAGGCGCCGGCGCGGTCGGCGGCGGGCGAGACCGCCGGGGCGGGCGGACCGGTCGGACCGGTCGGGCTCGTCGGAAGCGGCCTCGGTGGGCTCGGTGGACGTGGTCAGCACGTCGCCGAGCGTGGCGATCTGCGCTGTGTCAGCGGTGGTGCGCCGCTGTGCGGGTCCTGTGAGCCCTCGACCGGTGGTCGACTCGGGTCGAATCGGAAACGGTCAGAGACCGGGTGCACCCCAGACCGCGAGCCAGCGCGAGAGCTCCTGCTCCATCGGGAGCTCCTTGGCGAGTGCGTCGCGCACCTGGAGCTCCAGCAGGTTGTCGCGCTGCTCCGCGCCTCCGGCGACGGGCGCGAACGGGTAGAACGTGCCCTGCTTGTAGAGGTAGACCAGCCCGACCCGTCGACCGTCGGCGCCGACGAACGGCACCAGGGTGCACAGCAACCCGCTGCCGTAGCCGTTGAGCTCGAGAGTGGTGTTGACCGCGTGGAGGTCGGTGCACAACCCGGTCACGTCGGGGCTGGTCGGATCGACCGGGTCGTGGTCGACCTCGAGCCAGGTGTAGCCGAAGCCGTCCTGGGACGTGGTGATCCGTGGAGCTCCTGCGGAGGAGCCGAGGAGCGTCACGATGTCGGTCTGCGTCTGGGCGAAGCCGGCACCCGGACCGGGGCGGTAGCAGACCGCTCCATCGCCCGTCGGGACCAGGCCGTGCGCGCTCTGCAGCGTGATCGCCGCATCCGGGATCGCGAAGAGGCTGTCGAGATTGGCCGGCTTCGGGCGCGAGCGGCCGGCGATGACGTCCCAGAACCCCATGATGGCCTTACTGTGTCGGGCGGCCGAGCTCGGCCTCGATGCGGGCGAGCTGCTCGAGCCGCTGCTCCAGGCTCGGGTGGGTCGCGGTGAGGGTGCGCAGGCCCACCCCGCGCACCGCGGGGGCGATGAAGAAGGCGTTCATCGGCTGGGCGCCGCGCAGGTCGCGGGTGGGGATGGCGTTCATCTCCCCGGTGATCTTCTGCAGGGCCGAGCCGAGTGCGCGGGGGTTCATCGTGAGGTGTGCGCCGGCCCTGTCGGCCGAGAGCTCCCGGTAGCGCGAGAGCAGGCGCAGCAGCACGAAGCTGACGGCGTAGACGACCATGGAGACCAGGAGCACCACCAACCACACCGGCAGGCCGTTGTTGTTGTCGCGGCGGTTGCCGCCCAGGTAGGCGCCGTACTGCGAGCCGCGGGCGAGCATGCCGGCCACGATGCCCGCCGAGGAGGCCACCGTCATCACCAGCACGTCGCGGTGGGCGACGTGGCTCAGCTCGTGGGCCAGCACGCCCTCGAGCTCCTCCGTGGTGAGGCTGCGCAGGATGCCGGTGGTCACCACGACGGCCGAGCGCTTCGGCGAGCGGCCGGTGGCGAAGGCGTTGGGCAGGTCGGTGTCGGCGACGCCGACCCGCGGCTTCGGCATGTCGGCGAGGGCACACAGCCGGTCGATCATGGCGTGCAGCTCCGGGGCCTCCTGCGGCGACACGATCCGAGCTCGCATGGCCTTGAGCGCGATGGTGTCGGAGTTGTACCACTGGAACCAGGCGATGGCCAGGCCGGCGACTCCGATCAGCATCGCCAACGGCCCGCTGTCGGCGATGGTCATGAGCACGACGATCAGTGCCACGAACGCCGCCCCGAGCAGGAACATGACCGTGGTCATCCGAGCGGTGAGCCCGGCGTCACCGACGAACCGTGTGCGTGCCATCTGCTGTGATCCCCTCCTGCCTTGACGAACGACGGCCGCCCGGGTGGTGTTCCCGGGCGGCCGTGGTGTTCAGCGCTCAGCCGTTGTCCGTGGACCTCGGCGCCTGCGACTTCTCCGGCGCCTCCTCGAGGATCGGGCCTGACTCGATGGCTTCGGGCTGCTCCGGGGCATCGATGGCCTCCGGAGCACCGCCGCCCTTGAGGCGGGCCAGCTCCGCCTCCACGTCGGACTGCGAGCTCATCGCCTCCAGCTCGCGGGCGATGTCGTCGCCACGGTTGAGCGAGGTGACGTCGTCGAGGGCGCCGGAAGCGATCAGCTCGTCCACCGCGCCGGCGCGGGCCTGCATCTGGGCGGTCTTGTCCTCGGCGCGCTGGACCGCCGCACCCACGTCGCCGAACTCGTCGCTGATGCCGGTGACGGCCTCGCTGATCTTGGTCTGCGCCTCGGCGGCGGTGTACGTCGCCTTGATGGTCTCCTTGCGGGTCCGGAAGGCCTCCACCTTCGCCTGCAGGCGCTGCTGCGCGAGGGTGAGCTTCTCCTCCTCGCCCTGGAGCTGGGCGTGCTGGGTCTCCAGGTCGCTGATCTGCGTGGTGAGGCCGGACTTGCGGGTGAGCGCCTCGCGGGCGAGGTCCTCGCGACCCATGTCGATGGCCTTCTTGGCCTGGTCCTGCAACTTCGAAGCCTGCTGCCGGAGCTGGTTGATCTGCAGCTCGACGCGCTTGCGGCTGGTGGCCACGTCGGCGACGCCGCGGCGCACCTTGGCGAGCAGGTCCAGCTGCTTCTGGTAGCTGTAGTCGAGGGTCTCCCTCGGGTCCTCGGCGCGGTCGAGTGCCTTGCTGGCCTTGGCCGAGAAGATCAGCCTCAGGCGGCTCCACAGACTCATGCTGGTCAAGTCCCTTTTCGATTCGGTGCCACACTCGGCACAAGCGGGGTGTGATGCCACCCTACGGCGCGGCACCAGGGATCTGAACCACCCCGGTTAGGCTGACCCCACCTGCCACCCGGGCGGGAGCACCAGCTCGATCACGAAAGAACTGCGTTGTTCCGTCGCAAGTCCTCCTCCACCGCCCCCTCCGCCGGGGCCACCGCCGTGTCCGACTCCTCCTCGTCTGCCCCCAAGCCGGGCGGCAAGGGCCGGCCCACGCCGACCCGCAAGGAGGCCGAGGCTGCCCGTCGCGCCGCCGCGAAGGCGCCCCGCTCCCGCAAGGAGGCAGCCGCCCAGCAGCGCCTCAAGCGGGCGGAGACCAGCCGCAAGATGCGGGAGGCGATGAAGACCGGCGACGAGCGCTACCTGCCCTCCCGTGACCGCGGCCCGGTCAAGCGGTTCGTGCGCGACTACGTCGACAGCCACTTCACCATCGCCGAGCTGATCATCCCGGTGCTGATCGTGACGATGATCCTCGGCTGGTCGGGCAACGCGCGCCTGGCGTGGTTCGGCAACACGTTCATGACGCTGGTCCTGCTCGCCGTCGCGGTCAACCTGGTCCTGCTGCGCTGGACCATGCGCAAGCAGATCAGGACGCGCTTCGGCCCCGAGTCGCTGCGCGGCACCACCAGCTACGCGCTCTTCCGTGCCCTGCAGCTGCGGCCGCTGCGGCTGCCCAAGCCGCAGGTCAAGATCGGCCAGGAGCTGCCGCAGTCCTACCGCTGACGCCCGGTCAGTACGCAGACGCACCCGGTCCCCCTCGCGGGGCGGCCGGGTGCGTCTGCGTTCTGCGGGTCTAGTTGCCGAAGTCGCGCTTGGGCGGGGAGACCGTCTTGCCGGGGTCGCGCTCGACGGAGTCGCCGAGCACGTCGTCGATGGCCTTCATCAGGTCGGCCTCGAGCTTGACGCCGGCTGCCTTGACGTTCTCGGTGACCTGCTCGGGGCGGCTGGCGCCGATGATCGCGCTGGACACGCCTGGGTTCTGCAGCACCCACGCCACGGCGAGCTGGGCCAGGGAGAGGCCGGCCTGCTCGGCGAGCGGCTTGAGGGCCTGCACCTTGGAGAGGATGTCGTCGCGCAGCCAGCGGCCGACGAAGTCGGCGCCACCGGCCTGATCGGTGGCGCGGGAGCCCGCCGGCGGCGGCTGGCCGGGGAGGTACTTGCCGGTGAGGACGCCCTGGGCGATCGGCGACCAGACGATCTGGCCGATGCCGAGCTCCTCCGACGCCGGGACGACCTCGGCCTCGATGACCCGCCAGAGCATGTTGTACTGCGGCTGGTTGGAGACGAAGGGGATCTTCAGCTCACGCGCCAGCGCGTGGCCGGCCCGGATCTGCTCGGCGGTCCACTCAGAGACGCCGATGTAGAGCGCCTTGCCGGACCGGACGACGTCGGCGAACGCCTCCATCGTCTCCTCCAGCGGCGTCTCGTGGTCGTAGCGGTGGGCCTGGTAGAGGTCGACGTAGTCGGTGCCGAGCCGCTCCAGGGAGCCGTCGATCGACTCCATGATGTGCTTGCGTGACAGGCCGTGGTCGTTGTGCTTGCCGGGGCCGGTCGGCCAGTAGACCTTGGTGAAGATCTCCAGGCCTTCGCGACGCTCGCCGGCCAGCGCCTTGCCGAGCACGGACTCGGCCTTGGTGTTGGCGTAGACGTCGGCGGTGTCGAAGGTGGTGATGCCCTCGTCGAGGGCCTGCCGGACGCACGCCAGCGCGGCGTCCTCCTCGACCTGCGAGCCGTGGGTGAGCCAGTTGCCGTAGGAGATGGCCGAGATCTTCAGGCCACTCCTACCGAGGTTGCGGATCTCCATGACTGGCACCGTACTCCGCCGGTGGTCGGGCGCCGCCGCAGGGTGGGAGCGATCCCAACGCTGGCCTCACAGGTCGAGCACGTGCTCCAGCCCGATCGTGAGGCCGGGCCGGTCGGCGACCGCCCGCAGTCCGGCGACGACACCGGGGGTGAAGGAGGCACGGTCGAGGGAGTCGTGGCGGATCGTCAGCGTCTCCCCCACCCCGCCGAGGACCACCTCCTGGTGCGCCACCAGGCCGCGGATGCGCAACCCGTGCACCCGGATGCCGTCGACATCGGCGCCGCGTGCGCCGGGCAGCTCGGTCGACGTCGCGTCCGGCACGGGCGGGCAGCCGGCCTCGCGCCGCGCCGCCGCGATCAGCTCGGCCGTGCGCCGGGCGGTGCCCGACGGTGCGTCGGCCTTCGTGGGGTGGTGCAGCTCGACGACCTCGACGGACTCGAAGAGCGGGGCGGCCATCGCCGCGAAGCGCATCATCACGATCGCCCCGATCGAGAAGTTGGGGGCGATGAGTACGCCGACCCCGGGCGCCTGGGCCAACCACGCCTCCAGCGTGGCGAGCCGGTGGGCGTCGAAGCCGGTCGTGCCGACGACGGCGTGGATGCCGTGACGCACGCAGAACTCCACGTTGCCCATCACCGCCTCAGGGGTGGTCACGTCGACGACGGCGGTGGCACCCGCCTCGACCAGCGCCTGCAGGTCGTCGCCGCGGCCCAGCTCCGCCACGACGTCGATGTCGTCGACCCCTGCGAGGCCGGCGACGATCGCCGATCCCAGCTTCCCCCGCGCGCCCAGCACGCCCACCCGCAGCCCGTTCGTCACGGGCGCCAACCTACCGTCGCCCAGCCCTGGGGATCGTGGAGGCCGCCGGTGCCGGCACTCCGCATCGGGGCGACGACCTCGAGGTCGCCCGCGAGGAGTTCCTGCGGTTCACCGTCGAGGGCGCGACCGTCATCACGTTCTAGGACCGAGCGCTCAGACGTCCACGGGCGCCGGGGGCTGCGTCCTCCGACATCCGGGATCTGGCAGGCTGGCCCCATGGTGGTGCAGACGATCCCCGCGCGGATCCGCTGGGCGGTGGACTTCATGGACGTCCAGCCGAGCGATCACATCCTCGAGATCGGCTGTGGTCCCGGCGCTGGCGCCGAGCTGATCTGCAGTCGCCTCGAGACCGGCAAGATGTTCGCCATCGACCGGTCCGAGTCCGGCGTCGACCGCACCAAGCGCCGCTGCGCCCGCTTCGTCGAGGCCGGCCGGCTCACCGTGCGCCAGATCGACCTCGCCACCTTGCGGGTGCCGGTCAAGCGCCTCACCAAGGTCTTCGCGTTCAACGTCAACCTGTTCTGGGTGCGCGACGCGGCCGCCGAGGTGGCGCTGCTGCACGAGCGCGTCCTGCCCGGCGGCAGCGTCTACATCTTCTACGAGGCCACCCGGCGCGAGCAGGTCCCGCAGATGGTCCAGAACACCTCCAAGGCCCTCGCCGACGCCGGCTTCCGCGTCTCCGTCGTCGACCAGAAGCAGCCGGCCGTCATCGGCATCGTCGGCAAGCGTTAGGTCCGGGTCGAGCCACGGCTCAGGGGCCGACGACGGCGAGCAGCTCCGGCCGGGAGAGCACGTCGCCGGCGACCTGCGCCACCTCGGCGAGCGTCACCGCGCTGATGCGGCTGAGGACGTCGTCGATCGTGAGCAGCTCGTCGTGGACCAGCTCGGCCTTGCCGAGCCGGGACATCCGTGAGGCGGAGTCCTCCAGCCCGAGCACGAGGGCACCGCGGAGCATCCCCTTGCCGCGGACCAGCTCCTCCTCGCTGATGCCGCTCGCCGCGACCTTGGCGAGCTCGTCGCGGACCACCTCGAGCACCTCGTCGACCTTGGTGGGCAGGCAGCCCACGGAGACACCGAAGACCCCGGACTCGGCGTAGGCACTGGTGAAGGAGTAGACCGAGTACGCCAGGCCGCGGCGCTCGCGCACCTCCTGGAACAACCGGCTGGACGTGCCGCCGCCGATCGCCGTGTTGAGCACGCCGAGGGCGAAGCGGCGCTCGTCGTCCCGGGGCAGCGCCTCCGTGCCGAGCACCAGGTTGACCTGCTCGAAGGGCCGGCTCGCCGACCGCACGCCCGCGTTGACGGGGATGGGGGCGAGATGGGTGCGCGGGGGCACCGGGGTGGCCTCGGCGTCGAGGAAGCCGGCGCGGCCGAAGGCGCTCACCACGAGCGCGACGACGGCGTCGTGGTCGAGGTTGCCCGCAGCGGCGACGACCATGTTCGCGGGCCGGTAGTGCCGCTTGTAGAACCGGTTGACCTGATCGCGGCTGAGCGCCTCGATCGACTCCGTGGTGCCGGCGATGGTGCGCCCCAACGGCGAGGCCGGACCCCAGGCGAGCTCGGCGAACATGTTGTGGACGACGTCGTCGGGGTCGTCGTCGTGCATCGCGATCTCGTCGAGGATCACCTCGCGCTCGGCCTCGACGTCGGCCGTGGTGATCACCGAGTTGGTGATCATGTCGCCCAGCACGTCGATCGCCACCGGAAGGTCCTCGTCGAGCACGCGCGCGTGGAAGCAGGTGAACTCCTTGGCGGTGAAGGCGTTGAACTCCCCGCCGACCGCGTCGAGGGCGACGGAGATGTCCATCGCCGACCGCTCGCGGGTGCCCTTGAACAGCAGGTGCTCGAGGAAGTGCGAGCAGCCGTGCAGCCGCGTCGACTCATCGCGGGAGCCGACGCCGACCCACACGCCGATCGAGGCCGAGCGCACGCCCGGCATCTGCTCGGTGACCACCCGCAAGCCGCTGGGCAGCACGGTGCGACGGAAGATGGGCTCAGAACCGGACGACCGGCCGGCAGTCTCCTGCCGGCCGGTCGTGCGGGTGGTGCGTGATGCCACGGAGCTCAGCTCACTCCTCGGCGTCGACGGTCTCGGTCGCGGCCTCGGCCTCAGCCGACTCCGCCTCCTCGACCACCGGGGCCAGGGAGAGCTTGCCGCGGTCGTCGATCTCGACGATCTCGACCTGGATCTTCTGGCCGACCTCGACGACGTCCTCGACCGACTCCACGCGCTTGCCGTCGTTGAGGGCACGCAGCTTCGTGATGTGGAGCAGGCCGTCCTTGCCCGGCAGCAGGGCGACGAAGGCACCGAAGTTCGTCGTCTTCACGACCGTGCCGAGGTAGCGCTCGCCGACCTCCGGCATGGTCGGGTTGGCGATCGCGTTGATCGCCGCCCGAGCCGCCTCGGCGGCCTCGCCGTTGGTCGCGCCGATGTAGACGGTGCCGTCGTCCTCGATCGAGATCGAGGCGCCGGTGTCGTCCTGGATCTGGTTGATCATCTTGCCCTTCGGGCCGATGACCTCGCCGATCTTGTCGACCGGCACCTTCACGGTGATGATCCGCGGGGCGTGGATCGACATCTCCTCGGGGACCGAGATGGCCTCGTTCATCACCTCGAGGATCGCCAGCCGGGCGTCGCGCGCCTGGGTCAGTGCACCGGCCAGCACGTCGGCGGGGATGCCGTCGAGCTTGGTGTCGAGCTGGAGGGCGGTGACGAAGTCCTTGGTGCCGGCGACCTTGAAGTCCATGTCGCCGTAGGCGTCCTCGGCACCGAGGATGTCGGTCAGCGCGACGTACTCGGTCTTGCCGTCGACCTCACCGGAGATCAGGCCCATCGCGATGCCGGCGACGGCTGCGCGCAGCGGCACACCAGCCTGCATGAGCGAGAGGCTGGAGGCACACACCGAGCCCATCGAGGTCGAGCCGTTGGAGCCCATCGCCTCGGAGAGCTGGCGGATGGCGTAGGGGAACTCCTCACGCGTGGGCAGCACCGGGAGCAGCGCGCGCCGAGCGAGCGCGCCGTGGCCGACCTCGCGCCGCTTCGGCGAGCCGACCCGGCCGGTCTCGCCGGTGGAGAACGGCGGGA
>JAPSKJ010000485.1 GCA_031177735.1 Nocardioides sp. | reverse complement strand
GACGTCGTGCTCAGGCACGGTAGCCTCCGTGATCCGGATTGGGGCGGGTGGTCCACCCGCCGTTGCCGTCGGTGACGACGAGCTGCGCCATGCCGCCCGCTCGCTCGATGATGCCGTAGTCCTGGCCGGCTTCCGTCGCGTACGCGAAGAGTGTGACGAGCTTGTCGTCGCCGACGTTGACGCTGCGGTGCACCCATCCGCCGGGAACGTGCACGACCACCCCGGCGCTGATGGGGAGCGCCCGCGATTCGCCGGAGACGCTCTCGAGGAGCATGACGCCCTCGCCGGCGATGCCGTAGTACAGTTCGGCGAACTCGGACTGGGCGTGGAGGTGACCGCGCGTCATGGCGAACTCGTCGCCGATGCGGCCGGGCTGCAGCACGCTCAGGCCGATGGTGAGCGCGCCGCGACCGGTCTCGGGGGTGCTGCTCTCGACCCAGTAGACGGGGTCACCGCCGTCGGCGGCGAGGGCCGCCTCGAAGGCGCCTGCGTCGCGGTACAGCCCCGCCAGGTCGGCGAGGTGCTTCTCGTACCGTTCGGAACGCCCGGGCAGGAGTCCCTGCAGGGGGTCGACCTGGAGCACGGCAGGTTCCGCGGGTCGTGCAGCGGCGCACATGGAGCGTCCATTCGTCAGCGATCGTGTCGGTAGTGACACTACATGAATCGATGGAGAAGGCGCAAAGAGCGACGCCAATCTCGCATCCAGGCCGCCTTTCCGGTAGTTGTGCTACTTCTAGAGGCATGGCTTTCCGCGCGCTCGAAACCGGCTGGACCCTGCACTACGCCGGGGGCGACATCCCCGCTGCCTTCAGCGAGATCGAGCGCCGCGGCATCCCGGCGACGGTTCCCGGCGTCGTCCACACCGACCTCCTGGCCGCGGACCTCATCCCCGACCCGTACGTCGACGACAACGAGTCGCTGCTCGCGTGGATCGGCCGCTGCGACTGGCGGTACGAGACCACGTTCGACGCGCCGGATCTGGATGCCGCCGAGAACCACGACCTCGTCGCCGAGGGTCTCGACACCGTCGCCCGGGTGGTGCTCAACGGCGTCGAACTCGGCACGACCGTCAACCAGCACCGCACCTACCGCTGGCTCGTGCGCGAGCTGCTGCGCCCCGAGGGCAACCGCCTCGAGATCACGTTCCGCTCGCCGATCGCCTATGCCGAGGAGCGCGAGGCCGTGCTCGGTGAGCGCCCGCACTCGTACGTCCACCCCTTCAACGCCATCCGCAAGTCGGCGTGCAACTTCGGGTGGGACTGGGGTCCTGCGCTGGTCACCAGCGGCATCTGGCGGCCGATCGGCATCGAGAGCTGGAGCGGCGTCCGCATCGCCGGCGTCCGCCCGGTGGTGGGTGTCGACGGCGACCCCCGCCGCGTCGACGTGCACGTCGACCTGGAGTGGGGCGCCGGCGCCGTCGACACCGAGGTGAGCGCCGACGTGGCCGGCGAGCGCGCCTCGGTCGCGGCATCCGTCGGCACCCCGTCGGTGGTGCTGCCGCTCACCGCGGCGGATGCCGAGCTGTGGTGGCCCCGCGGCCACGGCGCCCAGCCGCTGTACGAGCTCACCGTGCGAGCGGGCGACGAGGAGTGGAGCCGCAGGATCGGCTTCCGCACCGCCGAGATCGACGTCGAAGCGGATGCCGACGGCAGCCCCTTCACCGTGATCGTCAACGGCAAGCCGATCTACATCCGCGGCGCCAACTGGATCCCCGACGACACCTTCTTCCCTCGGATCACGCGCGACAGCCTCGCGCTCGCGTTCGACGACGCCACCGAGGCGGGCATGAACATGCTGCGAGTGTGGGGCGGCGGCATCTACGAGTCCGACGACTTCTACGACCTCGCCGACGAGCAGGGCATCCTCGTGTGGCAGGACTTCCTGCTCGCGTGTGCCGCCTACAGCGAGGACGCCGAGCTGTGGGACGAGTTCGAGGCCGAAGCACGCGACAACGTCACGCGTCTGTCGTCGCACCCGAGCCTCGTCGTGTGGAACGGCGGCAACGAGAACATCTGGGGCTGGGTCGACTGGGGCTGGCG
>JAPSKJ010000484.1 GCA_031177735.1 Nocardioides sp. | reverse complement strand
GTGTCGAGCCAGGCCGTGCCGCGCGGCAGCACCTCGACGTGCAGGGTGCCGCTCTCGAGGTAGATCCGGTTGAGGTCGGTG
The DNA here is from genome assembly GCA_031177735.1 of Nocardioides sp. GTDB lineage: Bacteria > Actinomycetota > Actinomycetes > Propionibacteriales > Nocardioidaceae > Nocardioides. Next base: position 1,969 of record JAPSKJ010000484.1, on the reverse strand, counting down.
ATCTCGAGCTCGCCGCGCGCCGACGGCTCGAGGGTGCGGGCGTGCTCGACGACGGAGTTGTCGTAGAAGTACAGGCCCGGCACGGCGTAGCTGCTCTTCGGCTTCTCCGGCTTCTCCTCCAAGGAGACGGCCCGGAAGTCGTCGTCGAACTCGACGACGCCGTACGCCGTCGGGTTGGCCACCCGGTAGCCGAACACCGCCGCGCCCTGAAGGTTCTCGAAGCGGCGCAGCTGGGTGCCCATGCCGACGCCGTAGAAGATGTTGTCGCCGAGCACCAGGCCCACCCGGTCCTCACCGATGTGGTCGGCGCCGATGGTGAACGCCTGCGCCAGGCCGTCCGGCGAGGGCTGCTGGGCGTAGGTGATGTTGATGCCGAACTGCGAGCCGTCGCCGAGCAGCCGTTCGAACGCCTCGGCGTCGTGCGGGGTGGTGATGATGAGGATGTCGCGGATCCCCGCGAGCATCAGCGTGCTCAGCGGGTAGTAGATCATCGGCTTGTCGTAGACCGGCATCAGCTGCTTGCTCACCGCGAGCGTGATCGGGTGCAGACGCGAGCCGGTGCCACCGGCGAGGATGATTCCCTTCACGATCCTCGATCGTAGGGGCAGGTCCCCCGGTCCGGTCCGTAGACTCATCGCCCGTGAACAGGATCCTCGTCACCGGCGGCGCCGGCTTCATCGGCTCGAACTTCGTCCACCACCTGGTGGCCAACACCGACGCCGAGGTGACGGTGCTCGACAAGCTGACCTACGCCGCGTCGCGGGAGGCGCTCGACGGGCTGCCGGAGACCCGCGTGAAGCTGGTCGTGGGCGACATCGCCGACGCGAGCGTCGTGGAGCCGCTGGTGGCTGAGTCCGACGCGGTGGTGCACTTCGCCGCGGAGTCGCACAACGACAACTCGCTCAACGACCCCAGCCCGTTCATCCACACCAACATCGTCGGCACCTATCAGCTGCTGGAGGCGGTCCGCAAGGCCGGTGTGCGGTTCCACCACGTCTCGACCGACGAGGTCTACGGCGACCTCGAGCTGGACGACCCGAAGCGGTTCACCGAGGAGACCCCCTACAACCCCTCGTCGCCGTACTCCGCCTCCAAGGCCGGCTCCGACCTGCTGGTCCGCGCCTGGGTGCGCAGTTTCGGTGTGCAGGCGACGCTGTCGAACTGCTCGAACAACTACGGCCCCTGGCAGCACGTCGAGAAGTTCATCCCCCGCCAGATCACCGAGGTCATCGACGGCCGCCGCCCACGGGTCTACGGGGACGGGCTCAACGTGCGCGACTGGATCCACACCGAGGACCACTCCTCGGCGGTGCTGGCCATCCTGGACCGCGGCCGGATCGGTGAGACCTACCTGATCGGGGCCGACGGCGAGAAGAGCAACCTCGACGTCGTCCGGGCCATCCTGCGCCACTTCGGCCGCCCCGAGGACGACATCGAGTTCGTCACCGACCGTGCCGGCCACGACCGCCGCTACGCCATCGAGTCCGGCAAGCTGCGCGGCGAGCTGGGCTGGACGCCCCGCTACCAGGACTTCGACAAGGGCCTCGCCGACACCATCGAGTGGTATCAGGCCAACCAGGCCTGGTGGCGCAAGGCGAAGGCCGAGACCGAGGCCAAGTACGCCGCCAAGGGTCAGTGACGCGCGGGCGATGAAGGACCTCTCGATCGAGACGACCCCGATCCCCGGCCTGCTGGTCGTCCACCTGCCGGTGCACGGCGACAGCCGCGGCTGGTTCAAGGAGAACTGGCAGCGGCAGAAGATGGTGGCGCTGGGCCTGCCCGACTTCGGGCCGGTGCAGAACAACATGTCCTTCAACGCCAAGCGCGGCGCGACCCGGGGCATCCACACCGAGCCGTGGGACAAGTTCGTCTCGGTGGCCTGCGGGCGGGTCTTCGGCGCCTGGGTGGACATGCGCGAGGGCGACACCTTCGGGGCGAGGTTCAGCGTCGAGATCGACGAGTCGGTCGC
>JAPSKJ010000483.1 GCA_031177735.1 Nocardioides sp. | reverse complement strand
GGCATCCGTCACCACGGGCCCGGCTCCGCCCGCTCGGTGGCCGGCGCCCTGGCCGAGCTCGGCCCCGACCTCGTCGTCATCGAGGGACCGCCCGAGCTGGACGCCCTGGTGCCGATGGCCGCCGACCCCGACCTGGTGCCGCCCGTGGCCGCTCTGGTGTACGCCGTCGGCGAGCCGCGCCGCGCCGCGTTCTACCCGCTCGCGGGCTTCTCACCGGAGTGGGTCGCCCTCCAGTGGGCGCTCGCCGCGGGGGTGCCGGTCCGCTTCGCGGACCTGCCCGCCACGCACGTCCTGGCGCCGGAGGCACCGCAGGACCAGGGCCGCCGCCCGCGCGACCCGATCGGCACGCTGGCGGCCGCCGCAGGCTACGACGACCCCGAGCGCTGGTGGGAGGACGCCGTCGAGCACCGCTCCGACTCCTCCCTGGAGCGGTTCGCGCTGGTGCGCGAGGCGATGGGCGGCGTACGCGTCCCGGATGCCGAGGACCCGGAGAACAGCCGCCGGGAGGCGGCCATGCGGCGGGTGCTGCGGACCGCGGTGAAGGAGCAGCACCAGCGGATCGCGGTCGTGTGCGGTGCCTACCACGCGCCCGCACTGCACCCGGCCGACTGGCCCTCCGCCGCCGCCGACAACCGGCTGCTCAGCGGGCTGCCGAAGATCAAGGTGGCGGCGACCTGGGCACCCTGGACGGCGGGCCGACTGGCCGCCGCCAGCGGCTACGGCGCGGGCGTCACCTCGCCGGGGTGGTACCAGCACCTGTTCCAGGTTTGGGCCGAGGGCCGGCCCGAGGACGTTGTGCCGGGCTGGCTGACCCGGGTCGCCCGCGCCCTGCGGGAGGAGGGCCTCGACGCGGCACCGGCCACCGTCGTCGAGGCGGTGCGGCTCGCGGAGGCGCTGGCTGCCGTCCGCGCCCGGCCCTCGGTCGGCCTGAGCGAGCTCACCGACGCCACCCGCGCCGTGCTCGCCGACGGCTCCGACCTGCCGCTCGCGCTCGTCGACCGCCGGCTGGTGGTGGGGGAGGAGCTCGGCCGCGTGCCCGACTCGGCGCCGCTGGTGCCGCTCGCGCAGGACCTCGCCGCGCTGCAGCGACGGCTCCGCCTGAAGCCCTCGGCGGCCGCCACCACGATCACCCTCGACCTGCGCAAGGACAGCCAGCTCGAGCGCTCCCTGCTGCTGCACCGGCTCGACCTGCTCGGCGTCCCCTGGGGGGAGCCGGCCGACGCGGGAGGCACGCGGGGCACCTTCAAGGAGGCCTGGACGCTGGAGTGGAAGCCGGAGTTCGCCGTCGCCCTCATCGAGGCCGGCCTCTACGGCACCACGATCGCCGCGGCCGCCTCCGCCAAGATCGCCGAGCAGGCCGCAGCGGCGACCGACCTGGCCACCCTCGGCGGTCTGGTCGAGCAGGCGCTGGTCGCCGACCTCCCGGAGGCCCTGACCGCCACCGTGGAGGCACTCGCCGAGGCCACCGCCCACCAGCACGACACCGTGGCACTGCTCGAGGCGGTCGAGCCGCTCGCGCGCACCCAGCGCTACGGCGACGTACGCCGTGCCGAGACCTCCCGCGTCAAGGAGGTGCTCGACACGGTGGTGCTGCGGGCCGCCGTGGGCCTGCGGGCGGCGTGCACCGGTCTCGACGACGACGCGGCAGCGCGGATGCGCGCAGCCATCGACGGTGCGCACCGCGGGGTGACCCTCGTCGACGCCGAGGTGGACCGGTGGCGCGAGGCGCTCGCCGCCGTGGCCGCCGACGACCGCATCCACGGCCTGGTGGCCGGGCGCGTCAACCGGGTCCTCCTCGACGGCGGCCGCATCGAGGCCACCGAGGCGGCCAGGCGGCTGAGCCGGCACCTCTCCGCGGCCGCGGCGGGCCCATCGGCCGCCGCCTGGCTGGACGGCTTCCTGGACGGCGACGCCGTGCTGCTCCTCCACGACCCGGTGCTGCTGGGAGTGGTCGACGACTGGATCGCCTCGATCGACGAGACGACGTTCGAGGACGTGCTGCCGCTGGTCCGCCGCACGTTCTCCCGGTTCGAGGCCGCCGAGCGGCGCCAG
>JAPSKJ010000054.1 GCA_031177735.1 Nocardioides sp. | reverse complement strand
GGCGCGATCCCGTCGAACCAGTCGCGGGCCGGCTGCACCCAGAGCATCGCGGCGGCCGCGGCCACCACGGACGACATCAGACCGCCGGTGCCGATGCCGGTGAGGAAGAGCGGCACCGCCAGCACCGAGAGCCACAGCCGCGCGCTGGTCGAGCGCTGCTGCATCGCGTGCCAGCCGAGCACCGCCATCGCGGTCGCGCACGCGGCCCCGACCATCGCGAGCACCCGCATGATGCGCTGCACCTCGGGGACACCGAGGCCGAGCGCGTCCGCGGGCGGCTGCGCGAGGGCGTCCTCGATGCGCTCACGGGTGTCGAGGCTGGTCAGCGCGGCGATCTGGTCGAAGGCCGCGAGCACGACCAGCACCGCGCCGAGCATGATCACGAAGCACGCCACGGTCACCTGTCGTGGTCTCGCCAGCTCAGCCATGCGCCCAGTGTCCCAGCCGGTCATCGCCCGGCCGGGACCAGGCTCGGCAACCGGCTCACGAGACGGTCAGCGCCAGCCCCTCCGCCGCGGCGGTGTGGTCGACCTTCACGGTGCCGCCGTCGGTGACCTCGCCGCCGATCAGCATCCGTGCGAGCGGGTCGCCGATGGCGGTCTGGATCAGCCGGCGCAGCGGTCGGGCGCCGTACGCCGGGTCGTAGCCGGTCGAGGCGAGCCACTGCTTCGCGGCGTCGGTGACCTCGATGCCGATCCGGCGGGCCGCCAGCCGCTTCTCGAGCAGGCCGAGCTGGAGGTCGACGATGTGGGCCAGGTCGTCCAGGGTCAGCGCGTCGAAGAGGACGATCTCGTCGAGCCGGTTGAGGAACTCCGGCTTGAACGACGAGCGCACCACCGCCATCACCGAGTCGCGTCGTGCCTCACCGTCCAGGGTGGGGTCGGTGAGGAAGCTCGACCCGAGGTTGGAGGTGAGGATCAGCAGCGTGTTCCGGAAGTCCACGGTGCGGCCCTGTCCGTCGGTCAGCCGGCCGTCGTCGAGCACCTGGAGCAGGATGTCGAAGACCTCCGGGTGCGCCTTCTCGACCTCGTCGAGCAGGACGACGGAGTACGGCCGGCGGCGGACCGCCTCGGTGAGCTGGCCACCCTCGTCGTAGCCGACGTAGCCCGGAGGAGCACCGACCAGGCGGGCGACCGAGTGCTTCTCGGAGTACTCGCTCATGTCGATGCGCACCATCGCGCGCTCGTCGTCGAAGAGGAAGTCGGCCAGCGCCTTGGCCAGCTCGGTCTTGCCGGTGCCGGTGGGGCCCAGGAACAGGAACGAGCCGGTGGGCCGGTTGGGGTCGGAGATCCCGGCGCGGGAGCGGCGTACGGCGTCGGCGACGGCGTTGACCGCGGCCCGCTGGCCGATCAGCCGGCGACCGATGACCGACTCCATGTCCAGCAGCTTGGTCTGCTCGCCCTGCAGCAGCTTGCCGGTCGGGATGCCGGTCCACGCCTCGACGACCTCGGCGACCTGCTCGGCGCCGACCTCCTCACCGACCAGCTTCTCGGTGCTGGTCGACTCCGACTCGGCCTCGGCGACCGCGCGGATCTGCGCCTCCAGAGCGGGGATGCGGCCGTAGTTGATCTCGGAGGCCGCCTCGAGGTTGCCCTCGCGGAGCAGCCGGTCGGCCTCGATGCGCAGGGCGTCGAGCTGGCGGCGCAGCTCGCCCTCGCCCTCCAGCGTCGTCTTCTCGCGCTCCCAGCGGACCTCCAGCGCGCGCAGCTCCTCCTCCTTGTCGGCGAGGTCCTGCTGCAGTGCGGCGAGCCGCTCCCGCGAGGCCTCGTCGGTCTCCTTCTGGAGCGCGAACTCCTCCATCTTCAGTCGGTCGACCTGACGGCGGAGCTGGTCGATCTCCTCGGGCGAGGACTCGATCTCCATCCGCAGGCGGGAGGCGGCCTCGTCGATGAGGTCGATCGCCTTGTCGGGCAGCTGCCTGCCGGTGATGTAACGGTCGGAGAGCGTCGCGGCGGCCACCAGCGCGGCGTCGGTGATCCGCACGCCGTGGTGCGCTTCGTACTTCTCCTGGATTCCGCGCAGGATCTGGATGCTGTCCTCGACGGAGGGTTCGCCGACGAAGACCTGCTGGAAGCGGCGCTCCAGGGCGGGGTCCTTCTCGATCCGCTCACGGAACTCGTCGAGGGTGGTCGCGCCGATCATGTGCAGCTCACCACGGGCCAGCATCGGCTTGAGCATGTTGCCGGCGTCCATCGCGGAGTCGCCGCCGGCACCCGCGCCGACGACGGTGTGCAGCTCGTCGATGAAGGTGATGACCTGGCCCTCGGCCTGCTTGATCTCCTCCAGCACCGCCTTGAGCCGCTCCTCGAACTCGCCGCGGTACTTCGCGCCGGCGACCATGCCGGCGAGGTCGAGGGAGAGCAGCCGCCGGCCCTTGAGGGAGTCGGGCACGTCGCCGGCGACGATGCGCTGGGCGAGACCCTCCACGACGGCGGTCTTGCCGACACCCGGCTCGCCGATGAGGACGGGATTGTTCTTGGTACGCCGCGACAGCACCTGCACCACGCGCCGGATCTCGGCGTCGCGGCCGATGACGGGGTCGAGGCGACCCTCCTCCGCGGCCTTGGTGAGGTCGACGGAGTATTTCTCCAGCGCCTCGTAGGTGTCCTCCGCGTCCTGGGAGGTGACCCGCCGGTTGCCGCGCACGGCGGTGAGCGCCTCACGCAGCGCGTCGGCGGTGAGGCCCGCGTCGAGGAGCACCTTCTGCGCGGAGCTCTCGACCGTGGCGATCGAGAGGAGGAGGTGCTCGGTGGCGACGTAGTCGTCCTTCATCGACCGGGCCAGGTCGAGCGCGCCGGCGAGCACGCGGGTCAGCGCCGGCGAGCCGCCGGGCTGGGAGACGGTCGCGCCGGTCGCCTTCGGCAGCCGGTCGCGCTCGGCGGAGGCGGCCCGCACCAGCGCGGGAGCGTCGACCCCGGCCTTGGTGACCAGGTTGGCCGCGGTGCCCTCCTGCTGCAGCAGCAGGGCGACGAGGAGGTGGATCGGCTCGGTGGCGCTGTTGCCGGCCGTCGTGGCGGAGAGCTGGGCAGCCTCGATCGCCTCGCGGCTGCGGGTGGTGAACTTGTCGACACCGAACTGGCTCATCGTGTGCGTCGTTCTCCTGCGTCTAGTCTGCGGACGGCACCCAGTGTGCTCGTCATCGGGAGCAACACACCAGAAGTTGAGTCCATTCCACTCAACTTTGCTCGGGCGTCACCTCGTCGAACGCGTCGTTGAGCAGGCGCAGGTCGGCCACCAGGCGGGCGGCGCGCTCCTCGCCGAGGAGTGCCAGAGCGCGCCGCTGCACCGCACGGCGCCGCTCGACATCGCGCGCGTACCGCTCCTGGCCTAGAATCGTGGGTCGCAGGTAGCGACTCGCCTGCCCGGGCTGGGTGAACCGCTCGACGTAGCCCTGGTCGATAGCCCGGTTGACCTGGCGGTTGATGGTCGACTGCTCGAGGAGGAGGTCGTCAGCCAGGTCGCGCAGCGTGCGCGGGCCGAACCTCGCCAGCGCCCACAGGATGCGGAACGCCGAGTGCTCGAGTTCCGCGTCGGTCGGCTCGACGCCGCGGCGGCGCCCAAGTCGGAGCAGCTCGTCGCTGAGCTGCGCGAGCAGGTCGTCATCGTCCGGCACCCCGCCGATGCTAGACGGCAGCCAACTCCTCGACCCCGTCACCGCGCTCCGCACCCGCCGCGTCGTCACCCCGCCCCGAGCGGCGACGACCCAGCGGGATCGCACCGGCGATGACGACGCCGATGAACGCGGCCACCGCACCGGCCACGAAGCATAGCTGGAAGCCGCGCTCGGAAGGGACCTCGACACCGCCCAGGTCGATGGTGCTGCTGGTCATCAGAGTGACCATGACGGCGGAGGCGATCGTCGTGCCGACCGAGCGCGCGAGGGCGTTCAGGCCGACGGCGGAGGCGGCCTCCTCGGCGGGGCTGGCATCCAGGACCAGGGTCGGCATGGCGGCGTACCCGATGCCGACGCCGGCGCAGATGACGCACGAGGCGACCAGGAGCTGCCACGGCGCCGACATGAGGAAGAAGGCGACCACGTAGCCGGCGCCTAGCACGCTCGCGCCGATCATCAGCGTTACCTTGGCGCCCAGCGAGCGCATCAACCGACTGGAGACCGGCGCGAAGAACATCATCATCAGCCCGCCGGGAGCCATCCACAAACCGGCGGCGAGGATCGACTGACCCAGCCCGTAGCCGGTGGCCTCGGGCATCTGCAGCAGCTGCGGCACCGCGATCGACTGCGCCATCATCCCGAAGCCGATGGCGAGCGCGGCCAGGTTCGTGAGCAGCACGGCGGGCTTCGCGGTGGCGCGCAGGTCGACGACCGGGTCGTCCTGGCGCAGCTCGAAGAGGCCGAAGACGATCAGGACGACGACACCGGCGACGATCGCGCCGATGGTGCGGGCGTCGGCCCAGCCCCAGGTCGTCGCCTTGGAGATGCCGACCAGGAAGGCCACCAACCCGATCGCAAGCAGCAGGGCGCCGGCGATGTCGAGCCGGCCGCCCGCAGCGTCGCGGACCGGCGGCACCAGGACCGCGACCGCGACGAGGACGACGACGGCGATAGCGGTCGACATCCAGAACAGCGCGTGCCAGCTGCCGACCTCGACGATCCACGCCGAGAGCGGAAGGCCGATCGCGCCGCCCACCCCCATGGTGGCGCTGACCGCAGCGGTGGCGCCCCCGGCCATGCGCGGCGGTGTGATCTCGCGGATCAGTGAGATGGCGACCGGGATGAAGCCCATCGCGAGCCCCTGGCCGGCTCGCCCGATGAGCATCGGCACGAGCGAGTCGGCGAGGGCGCACATCGCGGAGGCGACAGCGAGGATGCCCGCGCTGAGGATGAGCATCCGGCGCTTGCCGAACATGTCGGCGAGCCGGCCGACGACCGGCATCGTCACCGCGGCGGCGAGAAGGGTCGCCGTGACCACCCACGAGGCATTGGCGGCGGAGGTGCCGAGCAGCAGGGGCAGCTCCGACTGGATGGGAATCACCAGCGTCTGCGTCAGAGCGGCACCGAGACCACCGAAGCAGAGCACGACGACCGAGAGGACAGGATTGGCGCGGAACCGTTCGATCACAAATATGTACGATACATATGTTTGTGTCGGTCAACTAATTAGTGCGGGACCACCTGACGCCACGTCTACGCCTTCGGCGGTGCCGACGCCTTCACAGTGCCCGGGTCGGCGTGCTCGGGAAGGTCACCGGCGGCCGTCTCGGCGTCGACCAGCGCCACCTTGGTGAAGCCCTCGCCGAACGGCGTGAGGTGGATGCTGCGGCGGACGACCTTGGCGAACTTCACCGAGTGCAGCGCCTCCAGCACGTCGGGCTGCGCCTCGAGCACCTGGTACTCCGCGTGGTCGCGCATCGGCTCGCGGGAGAACCACACCAGGCCGAGGCGGAAGAGGTTGTTGAGGTAGGCCGGCACCCGGTCGAGGTGGCGCACCCCGGCCCGCGGCCCGACCATGTTGAGGCCGGGTGCCACCAGCTGGCTGTTGACCATGCCGATCGGTCCGCCGGTGCGCACGTCGACGCTGGGCTGCGGGCCCTGCTTGAGCAGCATCACCAGGATCCGGGCTTCGTCGGGGGCGAGCTCGTCGAGGATGCGGTCGTAGGCGGGGTGCCGGTCGTCGTTGCTCCACACGTCGCGAGAGCGCCGGAGCAGCTCCTCCCCGCGCTCGCGCAGCGAGAGCGGCTGCACGCTCACCACCGGTTCCGCGGGCCGCCGATCCGCCGGACGCGGGAGATCCGGCAAGCGCCCGCCGAGCTCCTGGCCGGCCTGCAGCAGCGCCGTGCCGACGGGTACGCCGTCAGCCAACCGGCGAGCGATGCCGCCGACCGTGGCGACGGTGGAGCCCACCTCCCGCAGCAGCACCGTCGCCTCGTCGCGGCTGGTCGCGGCCCGGCCCACCCGGCGCCACCCGCGCGCGGAGGTGCGCAGCCCCCAACCGGCGGTGTTGAGGGCGACACCCGCAGCCACCCGGGCCAGCCCGGGCAAGGAGTCGACGACGTGGGGGCCGTCCACGGCGGGCAGGCGCTCGCCGTCCCGGCCGAGGTCGGGGCCGTCGTGGCGCTCGGGCGGGCCGTCGTAGGTCATCCGGTCGTCCTCATCGGTCGATCACAGCGGGAGTCCGGGGATCATCCCCCAGGTGAACACGGCCAGGTGGAGGAAGCCGCCCGCCGCTCCCATGATGGCCCCATGGGCGTAGAGCATCCACTCGTCCTCCCTGATCGCCGAGCGCATCATCTCGACGAAGTCGCGCGGGGGGAGCTCCTTGGTACGGCGGGCGATGAGCACCCGGATCTTGTCGGCCTGCTGGCGACTGAAGACCGGGTCCTTGAACGGGGTGATCGTGCGACCGACCGCCTCCCTCGCGACCGACTCGCGGATGCTGTCGAACCTCTTCGGCCCCACCGCCACGCGCACCGCACCGCGCAGTGGGCCGGCGGCCCGGTCGATGGCCGGACGCATCGCGACCGCGATCATCTGCCGGGTCCGATCACCGCGAGGCCCGTCGATGAGGAAGTCGCCGATCCGCTCGAGGGTGATCACGTCATCGGCGATGATCCGCGCGTAGACCTCGGCGCACTCGTCCTGGCGGCGCAGGAACAGGCCCTGCACCTTGATGCCGAGGATCCGACGCGGCTCCGGTGGCTCGAAGATCAACCACATGCCGAGTGCGTTGGTCACCCACCCGACGACGACCCCGAGGATCGGCAGCAGCCACCAGACGTGCCAGGTCTGGTCGACGATCGCGACCGGGATGCCCAGCAGCAGGCCGAAGATGAACCCGAACTGCACCATCAGGTTGAGCTCGCGCTCGCCGACGTCGCGGAAGACCCTCACCACCAGCTCCGGGTTCTTCCGGAAGTGGTCGATGACCATGATCTTGGGGTCGAGCAGCTGGTTGATGTGGACGCCGATCTCGTCGGTGATCGTGGTGACGATCCCCGGCAGCTGCGCCTGGACCCGCCCGATGACCGCCTGCTTGACCGCGGGCGGCAGATCGCGCCACAGGGCGGGGTGCTCGCGCCGCATCACCTCGTCGACCATCGCCGGCAGCTCCGGCTCGAAGACCGCCACGATGTGCGCCGCGATCTGCTCGGGCTCGAGCTGCCGGTAGAACTCGGCGGGCGTGCCCAGCTTGGCGATCACCTTGTCGACGGCGATGCTGCCCATCTTGGCGGCGCGGGCCGGCACGATGCCCTGCCAGCCCAGTCCGCCCTCCATCAGGCCCGGGACCTCCTGGACCTTGCGCGGCAGGACGCCCGCGACCTCACGCAGACCTGGCACCCGGACGCCGTGGAAGCGAAGGGGCCGGAAGAGCATCCACAGGCCGGACCAGTTGATCAGCCAGCCGACGACCCCGGTGAAGAGGGGGATCGAGACGAACGCGAACCAATCGACGTGGTCTGCCCAGTTCCGCAACCAGTCCACGGCGCACCCTTCGTCGCACCGGCCCGGACTCCCCACCGCGCCGGTTGGCTCACCCCTCCCAGGACCCGGCAGAGACTATCGCCCCGGAGGGAGTCAGGCGCCGCTCAGCGCTGGCGGCGCCAGACCACGAGGGCGCCCGGCGGCTCGGGGGTGCGCAGCACCGGCAGCCGCTCGGGAGTACGCCGGACGGCGAGTGCGTCGCGCAGCGCCTCCCGGGTCGCCTCGAGCTCGGCGGTGAGCTCGGCGGTGCGCTGCTGCAGCGTGGCGACCTGGTTCTGCAGGGCGAGGATCCGCTTGACCCCCTCGAGCCCGATGCCGGAGGCGGTCAGCTCCGCGATCGTGCGCAGCTGCTCGATGTCCCGGTGGGAGTAGCGCCGGCCACCACCGACGGTGCGCCCGGGCGTGATCAGCCCGATCCGCTCGTAGGTGCGCAGGGTCTGCGGGTGCAGGCCGCTGAGCTCGGCGGCCACGCTGATGACGTAGACCGCGGCATCGGGCGACGGCGCCTGGAAGGTGCTCATGCCGTGCCCGCCTCGTCGAACAGGTTGGCGCGCAGCGGCTTCCCGGCCGTCGCCTCGCGGTAGGCCTCCACGGCTGCGCGCGCCGTGGGGTCGAGCACCGCCGGCACGTGCACCTCGACCGTGGCGAGCAGGTCTGCGCGGGTGCCGTCGGCCCGCTGGGCGCCCTTGCCGCGCACCCGGAAGGTGCGGCCCGACGGCGTACCGGGCGGGATCTTCAAAGTCACCGGAGCGCCGCCGAGCACCGGGATCTTGATCTCGGCACCGAGGGCGGCCTCGTCGAAGGAGATCGGCACGTCGATGGTGAGGTTGTCGCCCTTGCGGCCGAACACACGGTGGGGCGTCACCTTGACGGTGACGTAGAGGTCGCCGGCCGGACCGCCGTGCTCACCGGCGGCACCCTTGCCGCGCAGCCGGATCCGCTGTCCGTCCTTGACGCCCGCGGGGATGCGGGCCTGAATCGTGCGCGAGGACAGGCCGCGTCCACTGCCCTTGCAGGTCGGGCACGGCTCGTCGTAGATCAGTTGCCGGCCGGCGCAGCGCGGACAGGTCTCGTTGAGCGAGAACGCCCCACCGACCGTGTTGACGGTGTAGCCGGCACCCTCGCACTCCGGGCACACCCGCGGCTTCGTGCCGGGCTTGCCGCCGGTGCCGTTGCAGTCGGGGCAGGGCGCGTCGGAGGAGAGCCGCAGCGAGATGGTGACGCCCTCGAGCGCCTCCACGAAGCCGACCGTCGCGGTGGTGTCGATGTCGGAGCCCTTGGTCGCGCGCGCCCGCGTCTGCTGCCGGCGGCCGAAGCCGCCACCGAAGACGTCACCGAAGAGGTCGCTGAAGCCCCCGGAGCCGGCCGTGCCGCCACCGAAGAGATCCTCGAAGGTGGCACCGCCGCCAGCCCGGCCGCCACCGCTGAACCCGCCCGGGAACCTGCCGGAGCCGTAGACCGAGCGGAGCTCGTCGTACTTCTTCCGCTTCTCCGGGTCACCGACGACGTCGTAGGCCTCGGCGACCCGCTTGAACTTCTCGTGCTTCGCGGTGTCGCCGGGGTTGGAGTCGGGGTGGTTGGCGCGCGCGAGCTTGCGGTAGGCCTTCTTGATCTCGTCCTGGCTCGCGTCCTTCTTCACCCCGAGCTCGGCGTAGAAGTCCTTCTGCGCCCAGTCGGCCCGGAATCCCTCGTCAGCCACGCGCGCACCTCCCTTCCCTCATCGGATCCGTGTCACTCCGGGTCGACGACCAGCACCTGCGCCGCGCGGACCACGCGGTCGCCGATGCGGTAACCGGCCTTGGCGACCGTCTTCACGGTGGTCACCTCGACCTCGGGGTCGCTGCCCAGGTGCGACAGCGCCTCGTGCAGGTTGGGGTCGAACGCCTCGCCCGGCTCGCCGAACTTGGCCAGCCCGCCGCCTGCGACGACCCTCTCGAGCTGGTCGGCGACCGCCTTGAAGCCGCCCTCGAGCTCGCCGTGCTCGCGCGCCCGGTCGATGGTGTCGAGCACCTCCACGATCGGGGCGAGCGCCTTGTACGTCGCGTTCTCGCCGATCAGCTCGCGGTCACGGTCGACGCGGCGCTTGTAGTTGACGTACTCCGCCTGGAGCCGCTGCAGGTCTGCGGTCAGCTCGCTGACGCGACGCTGGGCGAGGGTCAGCTCGTCCTCGACCGGCTCCTCCGCCGCGTCAGGGGCCTGGCCGTCGGTCCCGGCCTGCGCCGGGGGCTCGTCGGCCGGCGCGTCCTGCGCCGGCGCGCCCTCCGGCGCAGGGGCGTCCTGCGCCGGAGGGGTCACGTCGGGCTCGACCTCGGGGTTGCCGTGGGCCGGGTCTGCCTGGGTCACTTGTTCTCACCGTCGCCGGGCTCGTCGACGATCTCGGCGTCGACGACGTCGTCGTCGGCCTCACCGGTGGCGCCGGCGGACCCACCGGCCGCGGCCTGGTCGGCCTCGGCGGCGGCATACATCGCGGCGCCCATCTTCTGGCTGGACTCGCCGAGCTTGGTGATCGCGGCCTGGATGGCGTCCTTGTCGGCGTCGGCGTCCTCGAGCACCTTCTTGAGGGCGTCGAGGTCGGCCTGCACCTCGGTCTTGACGTCGTCCGGGATCTTGTCGCCGTTGTCGGTCAGGAACTTCTCGGTCGTGTAGACCAGGGTGTCGCCCTGGTTGCGGACCTCGACGGTCTCGCGCCGGCGGGCGTCCTCCTCGGCGTACTGCTCGGCCTCGCGGACCATCCGGTCGATCTCGTCCTTGCTCAGCGCGCTGCCACCCGAGATCGTCATCGACTGCTCGCGGCCGGAGGCCTGGTCCTTCGCGGAGACGTGGACGATGCCGTTGGCGTCGATGTCGAAGGTGACCTCGATCTTCGGCACACCACGCGGCGCCGGCGGGAGCCCGGTGAGCTCGAAGTTGCCGAGCGGCTGGTTCTGGGCCCAGATCGGGCGCTCACCCTGGGCGACCTTGATCTCGACCGACGGCTGGTTGTCGTCGGCGGTGGTGAAGATCTCCGAGCGCTTGGTCGGGATGGTGGTGTTGCGCTCGATCAGGGTGGTGAACACGCCGCCCTTGGTCTCGATGCCGAGGCTGAGCGGGGTGACGTCAAGCAGCAGGACGTCCTTGACCTCGCCCTTGAGGACACCGGCCTGGAGGGCCGCACCGACGGCGACGACCTCGTCGGGGTTGACGCCCTTGTTGGGCTCCTTGCCGCCGAGCAGCTCCTTGACCAGGTCGGTCACGGCCGGCATGCGGGTCGAGCCGCCGACGAGGACCACGTGGTCGATGTCCTTGATCGCGACGCCGCCGTCGCGCAGGACGTTCTGGAACGGGACCTTGGTGCGCTCGAGCAGGTCGGCGGTGATCCGCTGGAACTCGGCGCGGGTGAGCCGCTCCTCGAAGTGCAGCGGGCCGTTCTCGCCGTGGGTGATGTAGGGCAGGTGGATCGTGGTCTCGCTGGAGGAGGACAGCTCGATCTTCGCCTTCTCCGCCGCCTCCTGCAGGCGCTGCTTGGCGATCTTGTCGGCGGCCAGGTCGACGCCGTTCGCGTTCTTGAACTTGGTGACCATCCACTCGACGATCCGGGCGTCCCAGTCGTCACCACCGAGGTGGTTGTCGCCGCTGGTCGCCTTGACCTCGACGACGCCCTCGCCGATCTCCAGCAGCGACACGTCGAAGGTGCCGCCACCGAGGTCGAAGACGAGGATGGTCTGGTCGTCGCCCTTGTCGAGGCCGTAGGCCAGCGCCGCAGCGGTCGGCTCGTTGACGATGCGCTGGACGTTGAGGCCCGCGATCTCGCCGGCCTCCTTGGTGGCCTGGCGCTGGGCGTCGGAGAAGTACGCCGGCACGGTGATGACCGCGTCGGTGACCGACTCGCCGAGGTAGGCCTCCGCGTCGCGCTTGAGCTTCTGCAGGATGAAGGCGCTGATCTGCTGCGGCGTGAACTTCTTCTCGTCGATCTCGATCGCCCAGTCGGTGCCCATGTGGCGCTTGACCGACCGGATCGTCCGCTCGACGTTGGTCACGGCCTGGCGCTTGGCGACCTCGCCCACCAGCACCTCACCGGACTTGGCGAACGCCACGACGGACGGCGTCGTCCGCGCGCCCTCGGCGTTCGCGATGACGGTGGGCTCGCCACCCTCCAGGACCGACACGACGCTGTTCGTCGTGCCGAGGTCGATGCCGACCGCACGTGCCATTACTGCTACCTCCGTTGGAAAGCCGGGTGTCTCGGAAAGTCTGGCAAGAAAGTTGAGCCGCTTCAACTCAACTTCGCTCGATGGGTCCAACGGTAGTCGGTCGGCGTTCATTCCCTCCTGCTGGGCTGGGGCGCGAGCGGGGCGAACGGTCGGGCCGCCGCACCCGCGCCCGATACGTTGAGCGGGTGACCGTTCACCTTCGTCCCCTCACAGAGGAGCACCTGCCGCTGCTTGTCGGAGACGACGCCGGCTTCGACTACTTCGGGCCCCGGCCGCCACGCGAGTCGGTCCCCTCCCCCGATCTCAACGACCAGGGCGGGTTCGCGGTCCTCGCCGACGACGGCGCGCTCGTCGGGTCGGTCTCCTGGGTGTGGCAGCGGTGGGGTCCGAACGTGCAGTCGCGCAACCCGATGATCGGCATCTGGCTCGATCCCTCCTCCCGCGGTCGGGGCTGGGGCACCGAGGCGCAGCGGCAACTGGTCGATCTGTTCTTCCGGCACACCGCCGTCAACCGCGTCGAGGCCCACACCGACGTCGAGAACGTTGCGGAGCAGCGGGCGCTGGAGAAGGCCGGGTTCACTCGGGAAGGGATCACCAGGGGCGCGCAGTGGCG
>JAPSKJ010000482.1 GCA_031177735.1 Nocardioides sp. | reverse complement strand
CCCGGCTGGACCGCCTGCTGCTGCACCACGGCCCGGAGGATCGCTTCTGCACCTGCGTCCTCGCGCGGCTGCGCCGCGAACCGGACGGGTGGACAGCGACGATCAGCGTGGGCGGGCATCCACCGCCGGTGCGCTTCGACGGGTCGGGCGAGGCCGAGCTCGTCGGAGCGCGGGGCCCCCTCGTGGGGATCCTGCCGGAGGCGGAGTTCGTCGAGCACGTGCTGCACCTGGGGCCTGGCGAGGGGCTCGTGCTCTACACCGACGGCATCACCGAGGCGCGTGCCGCGTCCGCGATGTTCGGCGAGGAGCGGCTCCTGGCGTCGGTCCGACGCTCGCTCCGCCCGTCCGCGGAGGGGCCCCCTGTGGAAGGCGTGGTCTCCGACCTCGTCGCCGAGGCGCTGGAGTTCCAGTCCGGCTACGCGAGCGACGACATCGCCGCCGTGGCGTTCGCCGTCCCGGCGGCCCCGCTAGCCTGACCCGGTGCGTCACTTGCTCTCCCTGGTCCTGCTGGCCTCCGTGCTGGCCGCCCCGCGAGCATCGGCGGCGGAGGACGACCCGCGCTGGGTCTTCTACACCAGGGACACCACGGCCTACACGAGCCCGTGGTTCGCGCAGGCACACCGGATCCTGATCCCGTTCGGCTGCACACCTGCGCCGTACTACAGCCCCGACTCACGCTGCCGCGACGGTCGCGGCTTCCACCACGGCATCGACATCGCGATGCCGTGCGGCACGCCGCTGACGGCCGGGCGGCGGTTCCGGGTCGTGGACCCGAGCGGCCTCGGGCCGGCGTACGGTGCCCGTCCGTTGCGCCTGCGCAACGCCGCGCGCGGCTGGGACCTCGTGGTCGGGCACGCCCAGGAGGTCATGGTCCAGCCCGGCGACCGGGTGCGGAAGGGCACCGTGTTCGCACTCGCCGGCGACAGCGGCGCACCCGACGGCTGCCACCTGCACTTCGAGAAGCGTGCCGTGGGCGGCGAGCTGAGCTCCGCCCGACACCCCCGACGGCTGCTCGCCCTCACCCCGAGCTCCTGACCGCACCTTCCGCTCAGCGCCGGGCGGCGTGGACCACCTGGAGGCCTGCGATGACGATGCCCAGCCCGACGCCGAAGTCCTCGACCTCCCGGGGCTCGTCTGCGATGGCGCCCGCGGCCGCGGCCTGCAGGTGCGTCTGCTCGTCGACCGCGTGCCCGTAGACGTAGTGGAGCAGCGTCCGGGCCGCCACCGGCGCGAGGTCGCCCAGACCGCCGTCGTGCAGCGCGGCGAGCAGCAGGTCGTAGGGCTGCCGGCCGCCGAGGCCGAAGGCCTGCACCGTCGCGACCAGCTCGGCACCGTCACGGTAGGCCAGCACCGCGTCGCGCAGGGTCGCGCAGATCGCCCCCACTCGCTCGATCCAGTCCCCCGACGTCGGCCACGCGGCGCGCTGCAGGATCTCGTCGGCGATCGCGGCGAGCAGGGTCTGCTTGTCGGTGAAGTGGTGGTAGAGCGCGCTCGGCTGGACCCCGAGCTCCGCGCCCAGGCGCCGCATGCTCAGGTCGGCCAACCCGTGGCGGTCGAGCACCTCGACCGCTCGCTCGACGACGTCGGCGCGGTGGTAGCGCACCCCTCCCCCTCCCTGTTCGTCCCACGGCCGGGCGTTGACCGCCCCGGTGAAGCAGCCTAACCTGAACGCCGTTCACCTGACCACCGTTCAGGTCGCCGAGAAGGAAGACACGAGCATGGCCATGACCGAGATCGCCGGGACACCCGACCCCTCCGTCCCCACCAAGCGCCGCCTGCTGACCACCACCGATCTCGCCCTCGTCGCCGCCTTCGCCGCGCTGATCTGCGCGTGCGCCCTGGTCGGCGGCATCCCCACCGGTGCGGGCATCGACATCACCCTGCAGACCTTCGCGGTGATGCTGGCCGGCTGCGTGCTCGGCCCGGTGCGCGGCTTCCTCGCCGTGGCTCTCTACCTCGCGCTCGGCGCCATCGGACTCCCCGTCTTCTCCGACCACGCCTCGGGGATCGCGCCGTTCACCGGCGTCAGCGCCGGCTACCTGTGGTCGTTCCCTCTCGCGGCCGCACTGGCCGG
>JAPSKJ010000481.1 GCA_031177735.1 Nocardioides sp. | reverse complement strand
GGCTCCGAGGGTCACCGGCTCCGCGCGCGACGAGCCCCCGTGGTCCCGTTCTTCGTGGTCGCCTTCGTGGCGCTGGTCGCGCTGCGGTCGTCGGTGGACGTGCCCGCGCCGGCACTGGTCGCAGCCGCCTGGGTGCAGCAGGTCGCGCTGGCCGCCGGGATGGCGGCGGTCGGGTCCGCGCTCTCACCCGCGGCGCTGCGCTCGACGGGCGCTCGCCTGGTCGCCCTCGGTGCCCTCGCCACAGCCCTGGTCGCACTGCTCGGGCTGCCGGCGGCGTACCTCGTCTGAGGGCTGTCGCGATGAGCACCCACCCGGCGCGATCGCCTAGCCTTGCCCGGTGACCGATTCGCCTGACGCCGCCGCCCAGGGCCTGCCCGAGCCCGACCTCAACGAGCAGATGATGGTGCGCCGGGAGAAGCGGGCGCGGCTGCTCGCGGAGGGCCGCCAGGCCTACGCGATCAACGTCGCCCGCACCCACGCCTTGGAGCAGGTCCGGGAGCAGTGGGGCCACCTCGAGGCCGGCCAGGAGACCGACGACGTCGTCGGCGTCACCGGCCGCGTCATCTTCATCCGCAACACCGGCAAGCTGTGCTTCGCCACCCTCCAGGAAGGGGTGGGCACCCGCCTCCAGGTCATGCTGAGCCTGGCCGAGGTCGGCGAGGAGGCGCTGGCCGACTGGAAGGCCACCGTCGACCTGGGCGACCACGTCTTCGTCGAGGGCCGGGTCATCTCCTCCAAGCGCGGCGAGCTCTCCGTGATGGCCACCCGCTGGGAGATGGCCGCCAAGGCGCTGCGGCCGTTGCCCGTGCTGCACAAGGAGCTCAGCGAGGAGGCCAGGGTCCGGCAGCGGTACGCCGACCTGATCGTGCGCCAGGAGGCGCGCGACATGGTGCGGACCCGGTCCGCCATCGTGCAGGCGGTGCGCCGCACCCTGGAGGACGACGGTTACATCGAGATCGAGACGCCGGTCCTCCAGCTCATCCACGGCGGCGCGAAGGCCCGGCCGTTCCGCACCCACCTCAACGCCTTCGACCAGGAGATGACGCTGCGCATCGCCCTGGAGCTCAACCTGAAGAAGGCGGTGGTCGGCGGGGTCGAGAAGGTCTTCGAGATCGGCCGGATCTTCCGCAACGAGGGCGTCGACTCCACGCACAGCCCGGAGTTCACCATGCTGGAGGCCTACCAGGCCTACGGCGACCAGTTCACGATGGCCGAGCTGATGCAGCGGATGTACCTCAACGCCGCCGACGCGCTCGGGTCCCGCCAGCTCGAGACCCCCGAGGGCACGATCGACCTCGACGGTGAGTGGAGGTGGCTGCCGGTCTACACCGGTGTCAGCGAGGTGGTCGGTCAGGAGGTCACCCCCGACACCGACGCGGAGACGCTGCGCGCCCTGGCCGACAAGCACGGCGTGGAGGTCGACCCGGCCTGGGACGCCGACAAGCTGGTCCTCGAGCTGTGCGGCGAGCTGGTCGAGCCGCACCTGCTGCAGCCGACGTTCCTGTGCGACTTCCCGGCCTCCGCGCAGCCGCTCGCCCGACCCAACCCCGACGACCCGCGCCTGGTGCTGGCGTGGGACCTCATCATCGGTGGGGTGGAGCGCGGCACGGCCTTCACCGAGCTGGTCGACCCCGTCGTCCAGCGCGAGGTGCTCACCGAGCAGTCGCTGCTCGCGGCCGGCGGAGACCCGGAGGCGATGCAGCTCGACGAGGACTTCCTCCGGGCCCTGGAGTACGGCGCCCCGCCGATGGGTGGCCTCGGACTCGGCGTCGACCGGATGATCATGCTGTTCACCGGCGCGGGCATCCGCGAGACGATCCTCTTCCCGCTGCTGCGTCCCGAGCACTGACCCCGACGGCCGGCGCCGTCTACGATCCCCTCGTGGTGAGGCCGGCCGGTGCGACGCTGCTGAGCGCTCTGGGGTTCGGCTCCGAGACGGGGCTGCTCTACGAGCGCCTGCTGCCGCGCACCGATACCTCCGTCGAGGAGATCGCCTCCGGCCTCGGGCTCAGTCCCGAGGAGCTGCTCGCCCTGGCTCAGCCGCTCCTCTCGGCCGGGATCGTCACGCTCGAGGACTC
>JAPSKJ010000053.1 GCA_031177735.1 Nocardioides sp. | reverse complement strand
GTGAGCGGAGCCACGCTCAGTGCGCCAGCTCGTCGGTGGGGATGTGGTGCACCGAGATCCGCTTGCGGAAGACCCAGTAGGTCCACGCCTGGTAGCCCACGACGATGGGCGCGAAGACGGCCGCGACGATCGTGATCAGCTTCAGCGTGTACGCCGTGGAGGCGGCGTTGAGCGTCGTGAGCGAGAACGCGGGGTCGGTCGTGGAGGGCATGACGTCGGGGAAGATCGCGACGAACAGCCCGGCGACCGCGAGAGCGATCGCGGCGAACGTGCCCACGAAGGCCCACCCCTCACGACGCAGCGCGGTCGCGGCCAGTCCGCCGAGCAGCGCGACCGCGGCTGCGGTGAAGACGGCGGCGGAGGCAGCGTCACCGCGCAGCGACTGCGCCCACACCAAGAAGACCACGGCGAGCACGGCCGCGACCGACCCCAACGGCAGCGCCAGCCGCCCGGCCCGCTCGCGGATCTCACCGTCGGTCTTCAACGCGATGAAGACCGCTCCGTGGGTGAGGAAGAGGGCCAGCAGCACGAGGCCACCGAGCAGCCCGAACGGGTTGAGCAGGGTCAGCAGCGTGCCGGTGAACTCGCCGTCGGCGTCGATCGGCACGCCGCGCACGATGTTGGCGAAGGCGATGCCCCACAGCACCGCCGGTACCCAGGAGCCGATGATGATCGCCCGGTCCCACCAGCCCTTCCAGGTGGCACCGGGACGCTGGTGGCGGTACTCGAAGGCGACGCCGCGCACGATCAGCGCCAGCAGGATCAGCAGCAGCGGCAGGTAGAAGCCGGAGAACAGCGTGGCGTACCACTCCGGGAAGGCCGCGAAGGTGGCGCCTGCGGCGGTGATCAGCCAGACCTCGTTGCCGTCCCAGACCGGACCGATGGTGTTGATGACCGCCCGCCGCTCCCGGTCGTCGCGGGCCAGCACCGGCATCAGCATGCCCACGCCGAAGTCGAAGCCCTCGAGGGCGAAGTAGCCGATCCACAGCGCGGCGATCAGGCAGAACCAGACGGTGGTGAGCTCCATTGCTCGTCTCCCTCGAGGGTCAGTAGGCGAAGGTCAGCGGGCGGTCGTCGTCGTGCTCGCCGCCACGCAGCGACGGCGTCGGTGGCTCGACGAACGGATCGGCGCCGCGCTTGATGAAGCGGACCAGGAGGCCCACCTCGACCACGGCCAGCACGGCATAGAGCAGCGTCAGCGAGAGCAGCGAGATCCACGCCTCGACCAGGCTCACCCCCGGCGAGACGCCGTGCGCGGTGGTCATCACCCCGAAGACGACCCAGGGCTGGCGGCCCATCTCGGTGAACACCCAGCCGGCGCTGTTGCCGAGCAGCGCGAAGACGGGCAGGGAGAGGGCCAGCAGCCCGAACCACCGCGACCGCGGGGTGCGGCCGCGGCGGGTCAGCCAGAGCACCAGCACCGCGCCGAAGGTCGCGGCGGCGCCCAGGCCCATCATCCAGCGGAAGGTCCAGTAGGTGACCGGGATGACGGGGGTGTAGTCGCCGGCGTCGTAGGCGGTGGAGGTGGGGTCGGCGCCGTACGTCGCCTGGTACTGCGCGCTCAGGTCGTTGATGCCCTCGACCCGGCCCTCGAAGCTGCCGGTGCCGAGGAAGGACAGCAGGCAGGGCACGGTGAGGGCGAACTTCTCCTCCTTGCCGTCGGGCGTGCCGATCGTGAGCACGGAGAAGGGGGCACAGCTCTCGGAGGTCTCGTAGAGGGCCTCGGCCGCGGCCATCTTCATGGGCTGGACCTCGGTCATGATCTTGCCCTGGATGTCACCGGAGACGGCGACCGCGGCGAAGGACACCACGGCGACGGCGGCGCCCAGCCGGATCCCCTTGCGGTACAGCGGCCGGTCGCCCTGCTCCACGGTGGAGCGGCGGATGTAGAGCCACCCGCAGACGCCGAGGATGAAGACCGCGGCGGTGAGGTAGGACGCGGCGATGACGTGCGGGAAGGTGACCAGCTGGACCTTGTTGGTCATCACCGCCCAGAAGTCGGTGAGCTCGGCCCGGCCCGCCTCGGCGTCGTAGCGGTAGCCCACCGGGTTCTGCATCCAGGAGTTGGCCGCGAGGATGAACCACGAGGACGCCAGCGTGCCGAGGTGCACGATCCACAGGCACGCGTTGTGCAGCGCACGCGGCAGCTTGTCCCAGCCGAAGATCCACAGGCCGAGGAAGGTCGACTCGAGGAAGAAGGCGAGCAGGGCCTCGATCGCGAGCGGCGCCCCGAACACGTCACCGACGAACCGGGAGTAGTCCGACCAGTTCATGCCGAACTGGAACTCCTGCACGATCCCGGTCACGACGCCGATCGCGAAGTTGATGAGCATCAGCTTCGCGAAGAACTTCGTCAGCCGGAGCCACTCGGGTGCGCCGGTGCGCAGCCACAGCGTCTCCATGAGCGCGACCAGCGCCGTCAGGCCGATGGTCAGCGGGACGAAGAGGAAGTGGTAGACGGTGATGATTCCGAACTGCCACCGAGCGACGTCGAGGATGTCCACACCACGACGATCCGACTTTGTGAAAGTTTTCTCAAGGGGTTTGTGAAAACTTTCACGAGGAGTGCGTCACACCCTCACCCCGAGGCCGGAGGGGCGGGTGCGACCTGCTAGGAGGGCGCGCTCACGAAGGACAGCAGGTCCTGCCGGGTGAGCACGCCGACCGGCTTGCCGTCCTCGTGCACCAGCAGCGCGTCGGCGGTGCCGAGCACCTGCACGGCGGCGTGGGCGTCCTCGGTCGAGCCGATGCTCGGCAGCGGCTCCGACATGTGCTGCTCCACCCGGTCGGTCAGCTTGGCCCGGCCGGTGAAGAGCGCCTCGAGCAGAGTGCGCTCCGAGACCGATCCGGCCACCTCGGCCGCCACGATGGGCGGCTCGGCCCGCACGACGGGCATCTGGCTGACGCCGTACTCCTGCAGGATGTGCACGGCCTCGGCGATCGTCTCGCCCGGGTGGGTGTGCACCAGGTCGGGCAGCCGGCCGCTCTTGCCGCGCAGGACGTCGCCGATGGTCTGCGTCGGCTGCTCGGTGCCGGTGGGGAACCCGTACTGCGCGAGCCAGGTGTCGTTGAAGACCTTGGTGAGGTAGCCACGGCCGGAGTCGGGCAGGAGCACCACGATCACGGCGTCGGTACGGCCCTCGGCGGCGAGCTCCTCGGCCAGCTGCTTCGCGGCGTAGGCGGCCATGCCGCTCGAGCCGCCGACCAGCAGGGCCTCCTCGCGGGCGAGTCGACGCGTGAAGGCGAAGGAGTCGGCGTCGGAGACCTCGATGATCCGGTCCGCGACCTTGCGGTCATAGGTCTCCGGCCAGAAGTCCTCGCCCACGCCCTCGACCAGGTACGGCCGGCCGGAGCCGCCGGAGTAGACCGAGCCGGCCGGGTCCGCGCCGATCACCTGGACGTCGGGGTTCTGCTCCTTCAGGTAGCGCCCGACCCCGGAGATCGTGCCGCCGGTGCCGACCCCCGTCACGAAGTGGGTGATCCGACCCTCGGTCTGCTGCCAGATCTCCGGACCGGTGGTCTCGTAGTGGGAGCGCGGGTTGTGCGGGTTGGAGTACTGGTCGGGCTTCCAGGCGCCGGGCTGCGAGGCGAGCCGGTCGGAGACGTTGTAGTAGGAGTCCGGGTGCTCGGGCGGCACGGCGGTCGGGCAGACGACCACCTCGGCGCCGTAGGCGCGCAGCACGTTGCGCTTGTCCTCGCTGACCTTGTCGGGGCAGACGAAGACGCACTTGTAGCCCCTCTCCTGGGCCACCATCGCCAGACCGACACCGGTGTTGCCGGAGGTCGGCTCGACGATCGTGCCGCCCGGCTGGAGCTCCCCGGAGGCCTCGGCGGCCTCGATCATCCGGGTCGCGATGCGGTCCTTCACCGAGCCACCGGGATTGAGGTACTCCACCTTGGCCAGGACCAGGGGCGCGTCCAGTCCGTCGAGGGAGCGCTTGAGGCGCAGCAGCGGGGTGTTGCCGATGAGATCGAGCAGCGAGTTGACGTACTCCACGACGCCCAACCTAGTCCGCGCGGCGCCCGGGACCCAATGCCCGAGCGGTCTGGACCAGCCGCTCCCGGCCGTCCGGATAGTGAGACCCGGGATCGGTCGTCGGGTTTGAGGCCCAGGAGCGGGGAAAGAGCCGCGTCGAGTGGACCTCCGGGGACCGGTCCACCACCCGAGCTCTCCCGGGACCTCTACTTCGCCATGCCCACAAGGGGGTTGGTTCGCTGTGTTCGACGTCGTGACCTGCGGCTTCCCGCCGGCACCGCTGGCCAGTCTTCCGGCGCACCGGGCCGTGGCCGAGCTGCCCCACCCCGGCGCTCCCGACTTCTTCGACTGCGCCCTCGACCTGCTCGACGGCCCCGTGCTCTCCGGCCGCACCGTGCTGCTGCTCCACGACGCCAAGCCCCCCAGCGAACGCCGACTGCGGATGCTGCGCGCGATGCTCCGACGCTCCCGAGTCCTGCCGGTCGGTGTGCGGCTGCCGGTCACCGGGCTGTCCGGCCTGGCCACGGTGCTGGCGACCCTGGCGTCCTCGCGCCTCAATCCTGGCGCGGTGGTCGGGTCGATCGCGTGGGCGGTCGCCCTGGTCAACGTACGGGCCGTGGCCGCGACCGTGTCGAAGCTGGACTACCCCGGCGTCGGGGTCGGCCAGCAGCTGGCCACCCTCGTGCCCGGCTCCACGCTGCTGATGAACTTCGGCGAGGGTGTGGCGTTTGGTGCCGCTGCCCGCGCGCCGCTCGGCCCGCCGGGAGCCGTCGCCCTGGTGCGCTCCGGTGACGCCCGGCTGGCGCCGAAGGCCGGCGCCGTGCCGCCCGGCGTCGTGGAGTACGCCGACATCGTGGCCGCTCCCGAGCTGATGACCGGCTGGTGGGGCACGCCGAAGTACTACGAGCACTGCGCCGTCCCGCTCGAGCTGGGGGCCCTCGGCAACCGGATCAAGTCCTTCCCGTGGCGCCGCTGCCCCGAGTGCGGTGACGCCATGGCGCACTACTGCCAGTTCTGCTCCGCCCAGGAGGTCTACGCATGAACCCCCGCCAGCGACGCGGCGTGATGATGATCGGGCTCGCGCTGATCGGAGCGATCGGCGTCTTCTTCTCGGTCCTCAGCTACGTCAGCGAGGTCGAGAGCCAGGTCGGCGACAAGGTCGAGGCGCTGATGCTCACCTCCGACGTCGCGCAGTACGCACCGATCCCGGCCGAGGCGGTGGAGTCGGTGGAGATCCCGGCGCGCTGGCTCCCCGAGACCGCGATCCGCACGATCGACGAGCTGGCCGGCGCGGTCGCTGCGGCCCCGATCACGAAGGGCACGCTGCTGCAGAGCTCGACCGTGATCCCCGCGCCCACCATCGCCGGCGGCAGCCGCGCGGTGACGATCCTGGTCGACGCCGAGACGGGTGTGGCCGGCAAGATCACCCCCGGTGCCACGGTCGACGTCTGGGCCACCTTCGACGCCGAGTCGACCGGGGTGGGGCCACGCACCAAGATCGTCGCCCAGCGGGTCCAGGTGATCAGCGTCGGCGTGGAGACCCAGCGCAACCGGCAGCTGTCCAACGGGGTGGTCGAGCCCACCGACGCCCTGCCGATCACCTTCTCGGCGAACACCGACGAGATCAAGGCGCTCACCTTCGCGGAGTCGTTCGCGATGGAGGTCCGCCTCGCCCTGCGCCCGCCTGCCGACGAGACCCTGGTCGCCCCCGACCAGCGGTCCTACGCCGAGACCTTCTCGATCCCAGGAGCCAACTGATGCGCGGACGAGTGCTGGTCGCGATCGAGGACGAGGAGCGCCGCGCGCGCACGGTCGCCACGATCGCCGAGATCGCCGAACTCGAGGTGGCCGGCGCGGTCGAGGTCCGCGGTGACGTCTCCCTCGTCGTCGACGACCCCACCCAGGAGATCGACTTCGTCCTGATGGACGCCAACCTCGGCGGCTCCTCGGTGCTCTCGCTGTGCCGCGAGATGACCACGATGCGCCCCGACCTCGGCATCGTCCTGATCACCGACGACCCGACCCCGGAGTTCACCCTGGCCTCGATGGAGGCCGGGGTGCGCGGTGTGCTCCCTCGCACTCCCTCGGTCGAGGACGTCCACGCACGGCTGGCCACCATCGAGGACTGGCAGCGCCGGGTGCGCAACCTCGGCTACGCCGCGATGGGCCAGGGCGAGGGCCAGGGCCGCGTCGTCGTCCTCACCGGCGCCAAGGGCGGCGTCGGCACCTCGACGCTCGCGCTCCACCTGGCGCTCCTGGCCGGCCGGGCGGGCCTGGGGCTGCGCACCTGCCTGGTCGACTTCGACCTCCAGCAGCGCGGTCTGCGGCACCTGTTCGACCTGCACGGGCGGCGTACCGTGCTGGACCTGGTGCCGGTGGCGGAGAACCTCACCGCCCGCCACGTCGACGAGGCGCTCTTCGCCCACCACTCCGGCCTGCGCGTGCTGCTGGCCCCGCACCACGGTGAGCAGGCCGACGACGTCACCGGCGATGCCGCGCGGCACATCCTGGGTGCGCTGCGCACCCAGTTCGACCTGGTCGTCATCGACGCCGGCAGCGTCGTGACCGAGGCCGCCGCGGTGGCGATGGACCTCGCCGACGACCTCGTCGTCGTCGTGACGCCCGACGTGCCGGCGCTGCGGGCCGGCCGCGAGAAGCTCGAGCTGATCGCGCGGCTCGACGTCGCCAAGACGGTCGACGCGAAGGTGCTCTTCAACCGGACCAGCCCGCGCTCGGAGGTGCAGCCCGACCTGGGCCGCCGGGTCACCGGCGCCGAGGCGTTCAAGGTGGGCATCCCCGAGGACTGGAAGCACCTGGAGGAGATCGCCAACGGCGCCGCGCCCCTGGAGCTCGGCAACTCGCCGTTCCGCCGCGCGATGAGCGCGCTGGGCCGCGAGCTGCAGCTGGGTCGCCACCTCGCTCCGCCGCCCGCCGCCGCGCCTCGCACCGAGGCGGACGTGGTGGTGGCGGAGATCAACTCGCGCCGCCGCAAGCGCGGCCGTCCCCGCCGCGAGCGCCGAGAGGCGGGTCAGACCACGATCGAGACGGTCTTCGGCGTGGTCGTCGCCATGGTGCTGCTGCTGACCATGATCCAGATCGGGCTGTACGCCGTCGCCACGGTGAGCAGCAGACGGGCTGCCGACGCCGCCGCCGTCACCGGCAACCGCGAGGGGCTCCTCCCCCGCATCCAGCGCGCCCAGGAGGCGGCCGAGTCGCGGATCCCCGGCTTCCTCGACGTGACCGTCGAGGAGCGGGCCGACAACACCTTCGCGGCCACCGTCCGGGTGCCGCAGGTCATCCCGCTGGGCGACCTGTCCATCACCCAGACCGGCCGCTACACCGACTGAGGGCAGGAAGGACGAGGAGATGCGCGGCGCAGATCGGGAGCGGGGCTCCATCACGGCGATCGAGGTCCTCGGCGTCATCCCCATCGCGGCGATCGTCGTCGGCGCGATCTTCCAGCTCTACCTGCTGGGACAGGCCGGCGTGGAGGCCGAGTCCGCCGCCCGGCTGGCGGCCCGCGAGCTGTCCAAGGGCGCGAGCGAGTCCGTCGCACGCCAGGCCGGTCGCGGCCAGGCGAACGCTCGCTTCGACGTGCGGATCGATGTCGGCGCGACCGACGCCGGGGAGCCGGGCGGGGTCGGGACGGCCGGTGACTCGGTCGCCGTCACCGCGTCGGCGACCGTGCCGTTCCTGGGCATCGGCGTCGACGGACTGGACCTGACCATCGAGCGCTCGGCCGTCATGCCGGCCGACCACGCCGGTCTCTACTAGGAGCATCGACATGGCACTACGCGACCGCGTCAAGGCGAGCACCGTGGGCACCACCCTCGGCAGCGGCCCCGGGGCCGAGGCCGCCCTGGCCCGGACCGCCGATGACGACATGGCGGCCCACCTGCGCACCCTGCTGCTCGCCGAGGTCAACCTCAACGAGCTCTCCGCACTCAGCGAGGAGGCGAAGCGGGCTCGGCTCGAGCGGGTCGTCGGCGCCCTGCTGACCCGCGAGGGCCCGCTGCTGTCCAACCGTGAGCGCAGCGCGCTGGTGCGCCGCACGGTCGACGAGGCGCTCGGCCTGGGCATCCTCGAGCCGCTGCTCAAGGACGAGACCATCACCGAGATCATGGTCAACGGCGCCCAGCAGGTGTGGGTCGAGCGCGCCGGTCGCCTCCAGCTGCTGCCGATCCGGTTCAGCTCCGAGGACCAGGTCTACCAGGCGATCGACCGCATCGTGGCCAGCGTCAACCGCCGGGTGGACGAGTCCAGCCCGATGGTCGACGCCCGCCTCTCCACCGGCGAGCGGGTCAACGTGATCGTGCCGCCGTTGGCCGTCGACGGGCCGACGATCACGATCCGGCGCTTCCCCAAGCCCTACACGGTGCAGCAGTTGATCGACCTCGGCGCCCTCGACGCGGAGACCTCCGAGCTGCTCGGGGCGCTGGTGCAGGCCAAGTTCAACATCCTCATCTCCGGCGGCACCGGCTCGGGCAAGACGACGATGCTCAACGCGCTGTCGTCGTTCATCCCCGACCGCGAGCGGATCGTGACCATCGAGGACGCCGCCGAGCTCAGCCTCCAGCAGCTCCACGTGATCCGCCTCGAGGCCCGCCCCCCGAACGTCGAGGGCCAGGGCCAGGTGACCATCCGCGACCTGGTCCGCAACTCCCTGCGCATGCGCCCCGACCGGATCATCGTCGGTGAGACCCGTGGCGGCGAGGCGCTCGACATGCTCCAGGCGATGAACACCGGCCACGAGGGCTCCCTGGCCACGATCCATGCGAACGGCGTGCTCGACGCGCTGCTGCGCATGGAGACGCTGTGCACGATGAGCGAGGTCCAGCTGCCCAACGACACGCTCCGCGACCAGATCAACACCGCGATCGACGTCGTCGTCCAGCTCACCCGCCTCGCCGACGGGTCGCGACGCGTGATGGAGGTCTCCGCGCTGGTCTCCGAGCACCGCGAGGACTACCGCCAGCACTCCCTGATGCGCTTCGACGCCGACCCGTGGGACGGCGCTAGCTAGGTCACCGGTCGGATCACGCGCCAGCCGCTCACCCCCCGCCTGATGGAGCGCTGCCTGATCGCGGGCGCACAGGTGCCCGCCGCGTATGCCGGGAGCCTGCGGTGACCATCACGACGATCGTCCTGCTCAGCCTGGCGACCTCGGCGGTCTTCGTCGTCGGCATGGCCATCCTCGGCGCGGAGTCCGACCGGCGCCGGGTGATCTACTCCTCCGACCTCGACGTGCACCAGTCGGCGCTGGCCCGCCTCACCGCGTGGACCGAGCGTCGGTTGCTGGCGACCTCGGTGGGCCGGCGCACCCGTGACCTGCTCGACCGTGCCGACATCTCGCTCACCATCGGGGTCGTCGGTGTGGCCGTCGCGGCGGCGCTGGTCATGGTGTGGCTGCTCGCCTGGCAGCTCGGCGGCCCCGTGCTGAGCATCATCCTGACGCTGGTGTGCCTGGTCGGCCTGCGTGCCTACCTGGGCAGCCGGATCGAGAAGCGCCGCCAGAAGTTCATCGACCAGCTGCCCGAGCTGGCCCGCCTGCTGGCCAACGCGACGCAGGCCGGCCTGGCCCTGCGCGCCTCGCTCGACGTGGCCGCCCACGAGTCCGTGGAGCCGGTCCGCTCCGAGCTGCTCCGGGTCAACCGTGAGCTCGCGGTCGGCGCCGGGCTGGACGAGGTGCTCGAGCGGCTCGGCCGGCGGATGCCGTCGCGCGAGGTGAGCGTGCTGCTCAACGTGCTGATCATCCAGATCCGGTCGGGCGGCCGGATCGTCACCGCCCTGCGCGGGATCACCGACGCCCTGGAGACCCGCCGCGACCTGCGCCGCGAGGTGGCCACCCTGCTCGCCGGCACGAAGGCCACCGTCATCTCCGTCGCGGGCCTGGGTGGCTTCATGCTGCTGCTGGTCAACACCTTCTCCGAGGGCGGTCTGCGCGCCGTGCTGGAGAACCCGATCGGCTTCGGCCTCTTCGTGGTGTGCGGGACGATCTTCCTCGCCGGCCTGTGGCTGGTGCGGCGGATCGGGACGGTCGAGGTCTAGCCATGGCCGTGCTGCTCGCCTTCCTCTCCCTCGCGCTGTGCCTGGTCGCGCTGCGCGGCTGGTCCCTCGCCCGCGACCCCGGCGTGAGCGCCGACTTCCTCGACGTCGAGCTCACCGAGGTCAAGGTGCGCACCAGCCTGGTCGGCAAGCTGCTCGGCTTCCTCGACCGCGTGGTCGGACGGCGAGCGGTCGACGGGGTGTCCACGGCGTCGCGACTGGCGCTGGAGCGGGCGCTGGCCCGCGCGGGTCAGTCGGAGACGACGTACGCGACCGTCCTCGCCCGGCAGGCGACCTGGGCCTTCCTCTTCGGCCTGGTGGCCCTGCTGCTGCTCGCCCAGGGCATCGTCTTCGGCTTGCCCCTGCCCGTCGTGGGCTGGCTCTTCCCGCGCGTGAGCCTGTGGCTGGCGGCGCGGCGGCGTGGTGCCGAGATCGACCGCGAGCTCCCGGACTTCCTCGACGTCCTCGCGGTCACCATCAGTGCCGGCCTGGGCTTCCGCGCCGCACTCCAGCGGGTGGCCTCCATGGTCGGCGGAGCGGTCGGTGCGGAGATGCTGATCGCACTGCGCCAGATCGAGCTCGGCACGCCCCGGCGCGCCGCCTTCGCCGCCCTGCGCGACCGCTCCTCCTCGCGCGCCCTCACCGAGTTCGTCACCGCCTACCTGCAGGCCGAGGAGCTCGGCGCACCGATCGGCGAGTTCCTGACCACCTACGCCGCCGAGCTGCGCCGCAACGCGGGGCAGAAGGCGCGCACCGCGGCCGCCAAGGCCAATCCCAAGATCAGCCTGGTGCTGACCATCGTCATCATGCCCGCCATCGCGATCCTCATGATCGGGTCGATCGCCATCACCACGCTGGCGGGCTGAGATGACGACGACGCTTCCCGCACCCACGCTCCTCGGTGCTGCCCGGCATGCCCCGATCGCGCCGGACCACCGCACCTTCCAGGGCCTCGCGCAGGTGCTCCTCGACGTGCGGCTGGTCGCCGGTCTGCTCGCGCTCACCTGGGCCTGGGTCGACGGCCAGCCGACGGCCGTGCTGCTCGCCCTCACCACCTGGATGGTGGCCATGCTGCTGGTGCTGCTGCGCTGGCGCGGCTACGCCGACGTGATGATGCGCCACCCCGTGCTGCACCTGCTCGACCTGGGCGTGTGCTCCTGGCTGCTCGCCGAGGCGGGGCTGCTGAGCCCCTTCGTGTTCCTGCTGCTCAGCGGCGGGCTCTTCACCGGACTGTGCCTGGGCCGGCGCGGCGCCTACTTCTTCACCCCCGGGTACGTCGTGTGCTGGCTGCTCACCGCAGCCGTCGCCCTGCCCGCCGGGGTCGCTCCGGGGGTCGCCTTCCTGGTGCTGGTGGTCGTGCCGGTGATCCTCGTCGCCATGCTGTTCGGCGGTGGGGCGTTCCAGGCCGCGGTGTGCGCCGCCGCCCGGCTGGAGGAGAGCCTGCAGCGCGAGCGCGAGGTCGCCGCGGTCGCCGAGGAGCGGGCCCGGCTGGCCCGCGAGCTGCACGACTCGGTCACCAAGTCGCTCTACGGCATGGCGATGCTCGCCGACGCACTGCCGACGACGATCCGCACCGACCCGGAGGCGGCCATCGCGCGGGCGGGCGACCTGGCGCAGGCGGCCCGCACGGCGACGGTGGAGTCGCGCGACCTGCTCGTCGCGATGCGTCGTGCTGACGCGCGGGTCAGCGCCGCCGAGCTGGTCACCCAGACCGCGGAGCGGTGGCGCGCCTCGACGGGGCGGCCGCTGGGCTGCCGGGTCGAGGGGTCACCGCGGCTGGACCCGGCCGCGCTCTACGAGCTCGGCGCGATCCTCGACGAGGCCCTCGAGAACGTCGCCCGGCACACGCCGAGGGAGGTCAGCGCCGAGGTGGAGCTGACCACCGACACCGGCTGGCTCGTCCTCCGCGTGCGCGACGCCGGCCCCGGCATGGCCGGCAGCGAGGAGTCCGCCGCGACCCGACGCGGGCACTACGGCCTGCTCGGCATGCGCGAGCGGGCGGCCCGCATTGGGGCGCTGCTCGACCTGGAGTCGGCGCCCGGGCAGGGCACGACGGTGTCCCTCCGAGTTCCCCTGGGGGTGGGGTGATGGTCGACCTGATGGGTCCGGGCACTGCGGTGCGCGACACGGCGGGGCCGGTGCGGGTCGCGCTCGCCGACGACAACCCGATCGTGCGGATGGGCCTGGTCGCCCTGCTCGCCAACGACCCCGGGATCGACGTGTGCGGCGAGGCGACCGACGGCCGGGCGATGCTCGACCTGGTCGCCCGCGAGCGTCCGGCCGTGGCGCTGCTCGACGTGCGGATGCCCGGCGCCGACGGGCTGAG
>JAPSKJ010000480.1 GCA_031177735.1 Nocardioides sp. | reverse complement strand
AGGGCGCCGAAACCTGCCGCGATCAGGGCGACCGTGGCCACCGACACGAGCACACCCATGAAGCTGCTGCGGGTGGGGTCGGAGGAGAACCGCACGGCCAGTCCGATCGCGGCGACCGCACACAGCGACGTGACCGCGAAGGTGCTCATCGGCACCCACACCGACGCCTGCCGCTCCACCTCACGAGCCCGTGCGATCTCTGCCGGGGTGTGCACGACGCGGCGCAGGCCGTGCAGGTGCATCGCCTGTCGGATCCGGTCCTCCACGCGGCGCTCGAAGTCGTCCATCGCGGCCTGAGCGACAGCCTCACCCTCGGTGGCGTCGTCCTCGGCGGGCACGAGGACCGCGTCGACCGGCCCGTCCGGATGTTCGGTGTGCGCGGACGTGACCGCCGGGTCGGGCGCGCCGCCGGCGGCCGCGGTGGGCGCAGCGGTCTCGGGCCCGGGAGCCGGGCGGTCCGGCTCCGGGCCCTGGACGGGCACCGGGACAGTCGTCATCACGACGCTCATCGGCACGCGCGGTGCCCGCCTGAGCGGAGTCGCGGCTCACCAGGGCCTGTCGCCTCCGATCAGGCGGTGCGCCGCAGCAGCTCCGCCGCGCGATCGGCGGCCAGCGCCCGCTCGTGCGCCGGGGCGCGCGGATCCGCGGCCAGCTCCAGCAGCGCCTTGGCCCGACGGGCCGCCCGCTCAGGGTCGACGGCGTCCACGGTCGCCGCGTCGGCGACGACGGCCGGCGGCGTACTCCTGCCGGCCGCCGGCGCCGGGCGCGGAAGTGCCCGCGCCCACCGCTCGACCGCGGCCACGGCCCACTCCTCGCGCAGGCTGGCCTGCGGGATGCGGGAGGTGGCGGCGCTCACACCAGGTCAACGCGCACACCCGGCCTGAGGTCACGGCGGATCTGGCCGCAACCCGGCGCGGACGCCACGGCGCTACCGTGGCGCCCATGCCGATCACCCGAGGCTTCACCGGACGCCCGCGCCGGGGGCGGCCCGACCGCCTCCCACCGGGTCAGTACGACACCGGTACGGACTGGCCCACCCTCACCGCCGAGGTCACACCGCACCTGGTGCCCGAGCGCTGGACGATGACCGTCGACGGGCTGGTCGAGAGGCCCCGCACGTGGACCTGGGCCGAGCTGCGGGCGTGGCCGGTGTCGACCTACCGCGGCGACATCCACTGCGTGACCACCTGGTCGAAGCTCGACACCACCTTCCGTGGCATCAGCGTCGACGACCTGCTCGCCGAGGCCGGCCCGCTGCCCGAGGCCGCCTACGTGCTGGCCCACTCGACCACCGGCTACACCACGAACCTCCCGCTGAGTGACGTCACCGGCCAGAAGGCCTGGCTGGCCTGGGAGTACGACGGCCGGCCGCTCACGCCCGAGCACGGCGGTCCGGTCCGCCTGCTGGTGCCGCACCTGTACTTCTGGAAGTCCGCCAAGTGGGTGACCCGCCTCGAGCTGCTCGCCGAGGACCGGCCGGGCTTCTGGGAGCAGCGGGGCTACCACGACCGCGGTGACCCCTGGCTCGAGCAGCGCTACCAGGGCGACCCGTGAGCGAGCCGGTGCTCGAGCCGACGTCCGGTCACCTGGGCGGCCCGGTCGCCGACCCGCCGGCCCCGATCGGCGGCTGGACCACCGGCACCGTCGCGGAGATCGAGCGGATCGCCGACCGGTTGGTGCGGCTGCGGTTGGAGGTCGAGGACCGGGTCGACCACGTGCCGGGTCAGCACTACGTGCTCCGGTTGCGCGCCGAGGACGGCTACACCGCGTCCCGCTCCTACTCCGTGGCCTCCGATCCCGCGGACCCGCTCGTCGAGCTGATGGTCGAGTGTCTGCCCGGCGGCGAGGTCTCCGGCCACCTGCACGACGAGGCGCGTGTCGGTGACGTCTTCGAGCTGCGCGGCCCGATCGGCGGCTGGTTCGTCTGGGACGGCTCGGCGCCGGCGGTCGCTGTCGCCGGCGGCACCGGCGTGGTCCCCATCGTGGCGATGCTGCGCCACGCGCGCCGCCTCGGCGTCGCTGACCGGCTGCGGGTCTGCGCGGTCGCGCGCACCCTGGCCGAGCTGCCGTACGCCGACGAGCTGCTCGCCGCCGGGG
>JAPSKJ010000479.1 GCA_031177735.1 Nocardioides sp. | reverse complement strand
CGGGCAGCTCGTAACGGACACCGGCGACATCGACATGACCCACAAGGGGACATCCTCCGCCTCAGCCCGCCGGCGCACATCCCATTTCCCGAGCAGGTGCCTGCCAGGCCGGCGTCGCGTCGCTCGGTGCGGCGCTCGACCGTGCTCCGCGGCGCAGCCTTTCGGGAGGTCCGGGGCGGTCGATTCGTGCGGTTCAGGATGAACACGGGGTGATCCCTGATGCGAAAGGCAAAGCTCGACCTGCAGACTGTTGGTATGTCGATCACGTGGGTACCGGCGGGGGTTAGACGCAGGGCGCTGAAGTTCGCCCTGCGCCGGAAGGCCTCGCCCCTCCCGGACATCACCACCCTGCGCAAGGTCCCGGAATCGGCGACCTACCCGTTGCGGCGCGTCGGTCCCGACCCGGTCCCGAAGCTGCGGGAGGTGGCGGCGCAGGCGCCGGTCACCAAGATCACCACCATCCTCGGCCTCGACATCTTCCTGGTCACCGGCTGGGAGGAGGCGCGCACGGTCCTGGCTGACCGCACCTCCTACAGCAACGACATGCGGCACCTGATGGGCAGCCGTCCCCGCACCGACGCCGAGGGCATCGGCGGGCTCGGCATGACCGACCCGCCCGACCACACCCGGCTGCGTGGGCTGCTGACCCCCGAGTTCACGATGCGCCGGCTGGCCCGGCTCGAGCTGCTCATCGACGAGATCGTGGGCGATGCGCTCGACGCGATGGAGAAGCACGCGGTCGAGGCCGACGGCGTGGCAGACCTCGTCGAGCACTTCGGCTTCGAGGTGCCGTTCCGGGTGATCTGCGACCTCCTCGGCATTCGCGACTCCGACCGCGAGGCCTTCCACGCCCTCGGTGCCGCCCGCTTCGACGTCTCCGAGGGCGGGGCGGGCGTGTTCGGCGCCGCCACCGAGACCCGGACCTTCCTCATCGAGGAGGTCCGCCGGCAGCGGCTGGACCCCGGTGACGGACTGATCGGCGAGATCATCCGCACCCGCGGCGAGGAGTTCGACGACGTGGAGCTGGGCGGGCTGGCCGACGGGGTGTTCCTCGGCGGCTACGAGACCAGCGCCTCCATGCTCTCGATGGGCGCCTACGTGCTGATGCAGCAGCCCGAGGCCTACGCCGCGCTCCGCTCCGGCGACCGCGGTCAGGTCGACGTGGTCGTCGAGGAGCTGCTCCGCTACCTGTGCCCGGTGCAGATCGCCTTCCCGCGCTTCGCGCGCGCGGACCTCCAGCTGGCCGGGCAGCGGATCACCAAGGGATCGGTCGTCGTGGTCTCCCTCAGCGGCGCCAACCGCGACCCCGAGCACGTGCCCGAGCCGGAGCAGTTCAGCCTCCACAACGCCGGCACCGCCCACTTGGCCTTCGGCCACGGCCTGCACCGCTGCGTGGGCGCCGAGCTCGCCCGGATGGAGCTGCGCGCGGCGCTGTCGGCGCTCTCCGCCCGCTTCCCCGACCTGTCCCTGGCCGTGGATCCGACGGAGCTGGAGTTTCGCGAGCTCTCGATCGTCCACGGCATCGACGAGCTCCCGGTCCGCCTCACCGCGTCCTGACGCGGTGATCCGGACCTATGCTCCCGGCCGGACCGACTCCAGCACCCGGAACCCCTTGGCGCTCCCGATCCGCGTGGTCGGGTAGCCCTGCTCGGTCACCCAGCGCTGCAAGGAGTCACCGCCGAGGTTCTTGCCGACGACCATGACCGCGCGACCGCCGGGCACCAGCCGGGGCAGCCAGGTGAGCAGCAGCTCGTGCAGCGCCTCCTTGCCGATCCGGATCGGCGGGTTGCTCCAGATCTCGTCGTACGCCGCCTCCGGGTCGACCCGCTCGGGGGTGGTGGCCAGGTAGTTGGTCAGGCCGAGCGCCGCGGCGTTCTCGTTGGCCAACAGCACGGCCCGCTCGTTGACGTCGACCCCGGTCACCTGCGCCGCCGGCAGCAGCCGGGCGATCGCCAGCCCGATCACGCCGTAGCCGCAGCCGAGGTCGAGGATCCGCCCGGCGGCCGGCGGCTCGGTCTCGCGGAAGAGCACGGCGGTGCCGACGTCGAGCCGCCCCTGCGCGAACACGCCCGATCCGCTGGTCAGCTCGAGCGTCTCCC
>JAPSKJ010000052.1 GCA_031177735.1 Nocardioides sp. | reverse complement strand
TCGGCTGGGTGGTCGGCTGGGTCACGGTCAGCACGAAGGTGCGCTGCGCCGGAGCGTAGGCCTGGTCACCGGAGTAGATCGCCGTGACGACGTAGTCGCCGGGCGCGGGCAGCATCGCGGGCGCGCACGACGCGGTCCCGCCTGCCACCGGAGCCTCGCAGAGGATCTCCTCGCCGTTGAGGAACTGCACCGTGCCGGTGGCCACGGCCGGGCCGACCTGGGCCTGCAGCGGGACCGCCGTGCCGAACGCCCCGCGGACGTTGCCTGCGGTGACCGTCACCGCCGCCCGGTCATCGGTCGGCTCCACGACCCGCACCGCCCGCGGCACCACGGTCTGGTTGCCGGCTGAGTCGGAGACGACGTAGGTCAGCGCGTAGGAGCCGGGGTTGTCGGTGTCGACCAGCCCGAGCACCTCGATCCGTCCGGTCACGTCGCCGTCGGTGTCGTCGGTCGCGCTGACCCCGGCGAGCGGGTCGAACACCTCGCCCCGGACGACCACGTCGGTGGCCGGGAGGGTGAGGACCGGGGCGACGGTGTCGGTGCCGGCGGCGGTGGCGACGAAGACGCCGCCGTACTGACGCAGGCCGCGGACGACCTCACCGGAGGAGGACCGGCTGTCCGCCACCCACGCGTAGACCTCGCCCTCGCTGAGACCGGTCCACCGGACGGTGGCCGGCCAGCCGGAGCGGGCGGTGGCCTCGCCGATCACGGTGTCGGTCGGGGTGATGACCGTCAGCGCGTCGGTCTCGAACGACGTGGTCCGCGTCTCGAGGTCCACCGGGATGACCAGGTTGTCCTCGGCGCCGTTGTAGCGGCGCCGGTCGTCGTACTCCGTCGCTCCGAAGTTGTCGAGGAAGGGCGAGTAGGTGTCGATGCTCATCTCCGAGCGCTCGACGTCGAACTGCAGCAGGCGCAGGAAGCTCGCGCCGAACTGCAGCAGGTCGGTCGACCGGTGGTCGACCGTGCCGTCACCGTTGACGTCGATGTTGCCGTTGGGGTCGATCTGCTCGGGCCACAGCTCGGCGGCGGACACCTTGTAGAACTGGTAGTCCGCGAGCAGCTCGACGACCTCGTGCTCCACGGTGACACCGACGCCGGTCTTCAGGTTGGTGCCGACACCGTGCTCGTGCCCGGCGAGGACCAGGAAGACGTTCGGGTTGCTGGCGACGACCTCCTCGAACAGTCGGGAGCCGTCCGCGGAGAAGCCGGCGCCGCGCCCGTCGGGCGCCGTCGAGGGCGCGATGTAGGCGTGCGTGATGAGGATGCCGTTGCGATCGGGATAGCGGGCGAACACCGAGCTCGCCCAGTCGGCCTCGGCCTGCGTGACCCCGTAGGAGAGGCCCACGGCGACGAAGTCCAGCCCGCCGGCGGAGAACAGCACGTAGTTGTTCTGGTTGTCCCGGCCGTCCTTGGCGGTCTCGCTGGACTCGTCCCAGGCGTGGTAGGACGCGCCGGCCGGCCACCGCTCGGAGGCCTCGTAGTAGCGCTGCGGTCCGTAGTACTGGTTGAACCGCGACGTCGGACCGGTCTCGTTGCCGAGCTGGTTGTCGTGGTTGCCCGCGATCACCTGGTTGACGATCCCCGCCTGGTCCATGGTGTCGTGCGACTCCTGGGTGACCTGGAACTCGCGGGTGACCTGCTCCTCGAGGCCGGGCCACAGCAGCCCGCCGCTCGCGTTGGTGGCCAGCGGGTCGTTGTAGTCGTTCTCGATCACGTCACCGGTGTGCGCGGTGTAGGCGATCTTGCGGGGACCGGCGTTGTCGGTGATCCACTCGGTGGAGGCGTCGTACGCCGCCTCCCAGATCGCCCGCTCCTCCTCCTGCATCACGTCGGTCGGCTCGGCGTTGCCGTCGAAGTCGTCGTAGGTGCCGCCCGCGGCGCCCTCGGCGAGGTACTGCGTGTCGGTGAAGTGGGCGAAGGAGAAGTCGTAGTCCGCCGGGTCCTCGAAGCGGTCCTTGTCGTCCTGGGCCGACTCATCGCGCGGGGCGAGGTCGTCGGCGAACGGGTCGACGCCGGTGACCAGCACGTGCACCACGCCGTTGTCGACCAGCTCGGGCCGGATCCGTCCGCTGAGCACCGTGTCGCGGTCCGCCGCTCCGCGGGAGGTGGCCACCTCCAGCCACCTCTGGGTGGCGGTGTTCCACGCGTGCAGGCTCACCGCGCGGGCCGGGTCTGCGATACCGCTCCAGACGATCCGCTGTTCCTCGGCGGAGGTGACGGCGACGTCGTAACGCTGGAACGGGATGTTGCGGGTGGACGCCGAGGAGACGCGCTCGCCGTCGGGCAGCTGTCGACCGGCGATCTGCGCCTGCTCGGTGTAGTCGAACTCCAGCGTGGTCGGCATGGCTGCCACCACGCCCTGGAAGCCGCCGCCGGCCGGGGTCGCCGTGGCCTCGCGGAAGGTGGTCGTGACCTCGCCGCCGTCGGGGCTGTGCGCGATCGCGGACAGCGCGACCGAGCCCTCGCCCTGGTCGGCATCGGTGCCGCCGTCGGTCGGGATGGCTGCGGAGGTGAACGAGACCTCCCAGCGGTAGGGCTCGCCGAAGACGCCGGTCGCGGTGATCACGATCCGGTGGTCACCGGCCGCGAGTCCCGCGCCGATCTCCTGCCCCGGCGCGAT
Organism: Nocardioides sp.; assembly: GCA_031177735.1. Classification (GTDB taxonomy): domain Bacteria; phylum Actinomycetota; class Actinomycetes; order Propionibacteriales; family Nocardioidaceae; genus Nocardioides. The sequence continues at coordinate 9,804 of JAPSKJ010000052.1, read as the reverse complement.
CGGGCGGCCGTCGAGCAGGTAGGACCAGCCGGTCGCGTTCACCTCGTTGGTGATGTCGGCCTCGAAGGTCACCGGGGCGTCCAGGTGGTCACCCTCGGCGGGTGCCGTGCTGTTCAGCGCGACCTGGGACCCGGGGACGCCGCCGAGCTCCTCGGCGTAGAGGGCGCCGATCTCGGCCACGTCGAGCGCCTCGTCGTAGACCCGCGACGCCGCGATGGTGGTGGGGGCGTAGAACTGCGCGCCGGCGTTGTTGGCCGCGTCGGCGCCCAGCACCCACTGCGTGGCGGTCGCGCTGGGCTTGCCGAGGGCGCCCGGGGCCGCGGTGGTCGCCGCCAGGAGGCCGTTGACGTAGAGCCGCGCGTTCGCGCCGTCCCAGGTGCCGATCGCGTGGTACCAGCGGCCGGCCTGCATGGTGGTGCCGGCGCCGCGGTAGGCGCCGCCGGTGTGGGGGTTGAAGGTCAGCTGGTCGCCGTAGATCGAGATCGTCGTGCCGCCGCTCTCCTTGGACGAGCAGATGTCCTCCTCCTGCCCGACGGGCAGGGTGCCGTTGAACTTGAAGGTGCACTCGATCGCGTAGCCCCCGGCGAGCTTGTCCCACTGCTCGTGGAACCGGTAGCCGTAGGCGTCGTCGACCCCGTCGAAGACGGCCACGTTGCGGCCGAGGGCGCTGTCGTGGGTGATCACGGGGGCGCCCCAGGTCTTCAGGGCGAGGTTCTGCGCGCGGTCCACGGGCGTGCCGTCGGAGAAGTCGACGTCCAGCACGTCGGCCTCGGGCACCGTGGTGACGAAGCCGTAGGCGGCGGCGGCCGCCCGGGCCTGTGCTGCGTCGAGCGGCTGGGACCACACCTTGGTGCCGGCGTACGACGAGGGCGGGGCCCACTGGCCGACGCCGCTCGGTGCGGCGTCACCACCGACGACGAACCGGTGCGTCGCGGCGTTCGGCGGAGCCAGGAAGGTGCCGGTCGCGGGAGTGGAGCCGACCGGCGCACCGTCGACGTAGAGGGTCAGGCTGCTGCCGTCCCAGACCGAGAGGGCGTGGTGCCACGCGTGGCCGTCGATGGGGGTCAGCACGCTCTTGTAGCCGCCCCCGATGTGGGCCATCGTGCCGAGATTGCCGCCGGTGACGTAGATCGAGAAGCCACCACCCTCCTTGGAGGAGCACAGGTCCTTCTCGGAGCCGACCGGCGTCGTCATGTCGATCCGGAAGACGCACTCGATCGCGAAGCCGGTGGTGATCTTGCTCCACTGGCCGGCCCAGTCGAAGGACACCGCGTCGTCGGCCAGCGTCGGCGCGGACTCCGGAGAGGTGACGCGGAGGATGTCCCCCAGCTCGGGGTCGGTGGCGTAGGTGGGCGTGCCCCACGTGGTGGCCGGCAGGCCCTGCGCGTGGTCGCTCGCCGTGCCGCCGGCGAAGTCGGCGTCGAGCAGGTCGGCGGCGGGCACCTCGGCGGCGGCCGCGGGCGCAGGAGCGCTGGGCGCCCCGACCGGAGCGGGCGCAGCCTGGCTCACCGGTGTTGGCGTGAGCGAGCCGGTCGCGACCGCGAGTCCGACCGCCGCGAGGGCGAGTCGGCGCCACGGCCGAGGACGGTGTCGTGCTGACACGGGGAACTCCTTAGGAGGGGGTGGAGGTGGTGGTGCGTTGCGCCCGCCGCCGGAGCGCGAGCCCGCCGGCGGCGAGGAGGACGAGGACGGCTCCCACGCCACCCATCTGCAGGGCGGCGCTGGAGCCGAGGTCGGTGCCCGCCGGCGACGAGGCGGGTGCGGTCGCCGTCCCGCCCGTCACCGCCGCGGTCGCCACGGCGGGGTCGAAGGTCCAGGCGTGCGTGCTGGCGTTCTGGTCGTAGACGGCCCGCTGGCCGTCCGGGCCCGTCGCGAGGGTGCGGTACGCCGGGTGCAGGTCGGTCAGCGTCGTCACTGCGATCTCGGCCTGGCTGACGGGGCCCCGGCAGGTGAAGGCCAGCGTCGCCCCGTCCGCGATCAGGTCGCCGACCTCGCTCACCGCACCGGTGCACTCCTCGCCCTCGCTGTGCACGGTGACGTGCTCGAGCACGTAGGCCACCAGCTCGGGGGAGTCAGCGACGAGGTCGGCATCACCGGCGTCGTAGGTGATCGCGCCATCGAGCATGACCCGGTCCTCCGGCAGCACGCCGAGGTCGATGCCGAGCAGCGTCAGGTCGTCCGGGGCGCCCACCCGCCAGACCACGGTCACGACCTCGCCATCGGAGCCGGTGACGACCGTCTGCGGGTCACCGAACGGGTGCAGCGCGATCATGCGGGACCGACCATGCTGCGGACGGCCAGGGTGGTCACGGTGCCGCCGATGACCGTGATGCTGGCGGCGGCGAGGACCGGCGCCACCCGAGTGGCCGCGGCGAGCACCGCGCGCGACTCGGCCGCACGGACCACCACGTTGCGCCCGCTCAAGGCGAGCAGCCCGACCGCGAACAGCACCGAGGCCAGGCCGAGCCCGAACACGATCACCAGCGCGAGGGCGAAGCCGGACCGGCCACTGAACAGGCCGGTGATGAGCACCAGGAACGCGCTGGGTGAGGGGGTCAGACCGCCGGACATGCCGAGGAGCACCAGACCGGGGCGGCTCGGCGCGGCCGTGTGCGCGCCGGGGTCGGCGTGCCCGTGCCCGTGCCCGTGCCCATGCCCGTGACCGTGACCGTGCCCGTGGCCGTGACCGGCGGTAGCGCCGCGCCGGCGCAGCTGGCGGCGGAGCAGCCAGAGGCCGACGCCGACGACCAGCAGTCCGCCGGTCAGCTGCAGCGCGGTGGTGAGCTGCTCGAGGCGCACCAGGTCGGAGAGGGAGAAGAACGTCCAGAGCACGCCGATGACGAGCACCGAGAGCGTGTGCATGACAGCGACGCTGAGCCCCAGCCAGGCGGCATCGCGCACCTTGCCGTCGGAGCCGACGAGGTAGGCCGCGGCGAGACTCTTGCCGTGCCCGGGACCGACCGCGTGCGCGGCTCCGGCGAGGAAGGCGACCACGAACGCGGCGAGGGTGAAGCCCGGTGTCTGCACCAGGTCGACGAGCCGGTCGCCGAGGGCAGCGGCGCCGAGCAGGTCGAGGGCCAAGGGCGTGAACGCCGGGGTCGTGGGCACAGTCGCCCACCATGGCCAGCAGCGCTGTCCACCGCAGGTCGGGTCGGTATCCGGCGGGGAACCTGAAAGTAAATACTCCTCCGCCGGCGCCGGCGGCTGCCGGCCGAGGCCCGGGCACGTAGTCTCGCCGCGTGGCTCCCGACCAGGTCCTCGAGCAGGTGCTCGCCGATCGCTTCAGCTGCCGCGGCTTCCTCCCCGACGAGGTGCCGCTCCGGACGCAGCGACGCATGTTCGCGATGGCGCAGCGCACCCCGTCGTGGTGCAACTCCCAGGCCTGGCAGGTCCACCTCGCACCGGACACGGCGCTCTTCGCCAAGGTGCTCACCGACCGCGTTCTCGCCGGTCCGGAGGCGCCCGACATCGCCGGCCCGACCGCGTACGACGGCGTCTACCGCGACCGCCGTCGCGCCTCCGGCTTCGGGCTCTACGGTGCGGTGGGGATCGCCCGGGAGGACCAGGAGGGGCGGTTGCGCCAGATGCTGGAGAACTTCCGGTTCTTCGGGGCACCGCACGTGGCCGTGATCAGCACTCCGAAGGTGCTCGGCGTCTACGGTGCGGTCGACTGCGGCGCCTACGTGTCCACGCTGCTGACCGCCGCACAGAGCCTGGGCGTGGCGACCATCGCGCAGGCGGCGGTCGCGATGTACGCCGACGTCGTGCACGACCACCTCGCGATCCCTGCCGACCGCGACATCGTCTGCGCCGTCTCCTTCGGCTACCCCGACCCCGACCACCCGGCCAACTCCTTCCGCACCGAGCGGGCCAGCCTCGACGAGGCCGTCACCGGGTTGTGACGCGGCGGATCGTCTCGCCCGGGGGCGCACGTAGGACCCTCTAGAGTCGAGGGGTGCTCACCAAGTGGCAGGCGCGCGGCCGGATCGCGCTGCTCGCCGCCGCGGTGATCCTGATCGCCGTGCAGGCGACGCTGCTGGTGACCCTCAACGGCCTGGTCACGGGTGCCGCGCTGGTGCTCGCCACGGGGCACGTGATGAGTGCACCGCTCGCCCTCTGGCGGCCCGTGCCGGCAGCCGGGCTGTCGCTGATCGCCTCCACCCTCCAGGCGCTCGCGGTGATGTCGCAGGGGCCGACCGGGTGGCCGTGGGCGATCGCCCCGCAGGTGATCACCCAGCTGCTCGTCGTCCTCGTGCTCACGGTGGTGGCCGGCTGGCGGATCGCTGCCGGCACCGTGATCCTTCAGCTGCTGATCGGGATCGCGCTGGCCGTGGCCGGCTTGGCGTGGAACGACGTCGGCGTGTCCCTGGGTTACGTGCTGCTGTTCGCGGGGCTCGCGCTCCTGGTGGGTTCACTCGGCGCGCTCGGCGGTCGGCTCGTCGAGATCCGTGACGCGCTGAGCCACGAGCGCCGGATCAGCGCCGAGGAGCACGCCCGCCGCACGGTCGTCGAGGAGAAGTCCCGGATCGCCCGCGAGCTCCACGATGTCATCGCCCACAACATGTCCCTGATCACCGTGCAGGCCCGGTCGGCGCCACACCGGGTCGAGGGGGTGGGCCCGGCGGCCCAGGCGGAGTTCGGGGAGATCGCCGATCGCGCCGCCGAGGCGCTCCGGCAGATGCGCGGTGTCCTCGACGTGCTGCGCACCGAGCCGGGCCAGTCCGGCCGCGTGCCCGTGCCGACCGTCGAGGAGCTCGGTGACCTCTTCGAGTCGGCCCGCGGGACCGGCCAGGAGGTCATCGTCCAGGGCGCACCCCCGGCGGCCGACCGGGTCACCCCCGAGGTCGGGGCCGCGACCTACCGGATCGTCCAGGAGGCGCTCAGCAACGCGCGCCGCCACGCCCCCGAGAGGCCCGTGCACGTGGACCTCACCGTCAAGGAGTCGGAGTTCGAGATGCGGATCACCAACCCGGTGGACGGGCCCGTGGAGGACGGCGCCGAGGGCCATGGCGTGGTCGGCATGCGGGAGCGGGCGAGCGCCGCGGGCGGCAGGCTGACCGCCGGCGCCGACGGGGGCGACTACCTCGTCGTCGCGACGCTACCGCTGCGCGACGCGGCCGCGGGGCTCGGAGCCGGGTCGTGACCGTGCGGGTGGTCGTGGTGGACGACCAGGAGATGGTGCGGTCGGGCTTCGTGGCCCTGCTGGGCAGGGAGCCCGACATCGAGGTCGTCGCCACCGCCACCGACGGCGCCGATGCGCTGCAGGTGGTCCGCGGCACCCGTCCCGACGTCGTCCTCATGGATGTGCGCATGCCGGTGATGGACGGGATCGAGGCGCTGCGCCACCTGTCGGGTGACCCGGCGACGGCGTCGGTGCGCGTCATCATGCTGACGACGTTCGACGCCGACGAGTACGTCCACGAATCGCTGCGGCTGGGCGCCAGCGGGTTCCTGCTCAAGGACGCCTCGCCCGACGAGCTCGCCACCGCGATCCGGGTCGTCCACGCCGGCGACGCCCTCCTCTCACCGTCGGTGACCCGCCAGGTGATCGAGCAGTTCGCCACAACGCCGCGGCGACGGCGCCCGGACCCGCGGCTGCGGCAGCTCACCGAACGCGAGCGCGAGGTGCTGCAGCACGTCGCCCGTGGCCGGTCCAACACCGAGATCGCCGCGGAGCTGTTCCTGGCCGAGCAGACCGTGAAGACCCACGTGAGCCGGATCCTGGGCAAGCTGGACCTGCGCGACCGTGCCCAGGCCGTGGTGTTCGCCTACGAGAGCGGCCTGATCGCGCCGCACACCTGAGCAGCGCGAGCGACGTCCTGCTCGCCCCGCCGGTGCCCCTGCGGGCTCTGCGCCCCCTACCCCGGTAGGGGGCGGTGTGGCTCCCCGGGGTGACGCGCCCGGCCATGTCCGGTTCCTAGCGTCCAGACCATGACAGCGACGCTTCCACCGCAGGCGCGGCGTCAGGTGCACGCCTACACCGACCTCACCCGCCAGATCCAGGAGAAGGGTCTCCTGGACCGGTCCCCGCGGCGGTACGCCGCCCGAGTGCTCGTCCTGGGCGGCGGGTTCGCCCTCGCGACGATCGCGCTGCTCACGCTCGGGCAGACCTGGTGGCAGCTGGCGGTGGCGGTCGGCTTCGGCGTGCTGTTCACCCAGGCGGCGTTCCTCGCCCACGACGGCGCCCACCGGCAGATCTTCACCGCCGGGCCCAGGAACGAGTGGGCCTCCCGCGTGCTGGGCAACCTCGTCGTCGGGCTCAGCTACGGCTGGTGGATGCGCAAGCACTCCCGCCACCACGCCAACCCCAACAAGGTGGGCGCCGACGACGACATCCGCCCGGGCGTCGTGCTGTTCACACCCGCCGACGCGGAGCGGCGCACCGGGGTGCGCCGGTGGCTGACCGCCCGGCAGGGCTGGCTGTTCTTCCCGCTGCTCACCCTCGAGGGGCTGGCCCTCCACATCGGCGCGGTGCAGACCGTGGTCGGCGACCGGACGCTGAAGCACCGCCGCACCGAGGCGGCGCTGCTCGCCGTGCGCCTGCTGGGCTGGCCGGCGCTCGTCGTCGCGGTCCTCGGGTTCGGGCTCGGCGCTGCCTTCCTCGCCGTGCAGCTGGTGGTCTTCGGCGTCTACATGGGCGCCAGCTTCGCGCCCAACCACAAGGGCATGCCGCTGGTGCCGCGCGACACCAGGATCGACTTCCTCTCCCGCCAGGTGCTCACCTCACGCAACACCCGCGGCGGCCGGTGGGTCGACTGGCTGATGGGCGGGCTGAACCTGCAGATCGAGCACCACTTGTTCCCGAGCATGCCGAGCAGCAACTTGCGCCAGGCGCAGCCGCTGGTGCGCGACTACTGCGCCGAGCACGGGCTGCCCTACACCGAGGCCGGTCTGTTCGAGTCCTACGGGATCGTCGTGCGCCACCTCAACCGGGTCGGCCTCGGCGACCGGGATCCGTTCGCCTGCCCGTTCGTCGTGGTGAACCGGGCCGGGTGAGGGCAGGGTCCTCGGTGACGGCGCCGATCGTCTCCCCCGGCGCGCTGCCCGGGCGCACCAGCCTCACATCGGCCGATTTCTTAACTTTCTCCCGGGGTTGACGTTTACGACCGGTCCACCGGAGAACGATGCGACCATGACGATCACACTTCGCCGCACTGCGGCCGCGCTCATGATGCCGGCCGTCCTGATGCTCACTCTCACCGCATGCGGCGAGGACGAGGCCTCGACCTCCTCCGACTCCTCGTCCGAGACCACTGAGTCCTCGGCCCCCGAGGCGGAGGAGACCCCCACCGAGGAGGCCCCGGCGCAGGAGGCCCCCAGCGAGGAGCCGACCGCCCCCACCATGGGCGACGTCCCGGACCCGACCAAGGACCCGGAGGCCTTCAAGGACTACGTCGCCAAGGCCTACACCGACGCCGGCATGAGCGAGGAGCAGGCCAACTGCATGGCGGACGCGTTCGTGGACAACGTCGACCTCTCGAGCATCAACGACCCCTCGGCGGTGGGCGAGCTGATGAACGACTCCAAGCTCCAGAGCGCCATGATGGAGTGCGTCTGACCTTCAGCCGGCCACGATCGGTGGCTGGCGCGGGGACGACCGCTCAGCGGGCCTCGATCCGCTCGAGCTTGGTCCACCCGCGCCAGCCCCGCTCCTCCAGCAGCTCGATCAGCGGCGCGGCGATCCGCACCCGGGACAGGAACCACCTGTCCAGCAGCGCCACCAGGTCGTCGGTCATCCCGGGGTCCTCGGCGAACGCGCGCCAGTCCTCGTCGGGCACCGCCTCGAACTGCGCGACCAGCCGGTCCGCGAGGGCGGGCAGCCGGGGGTCGTCCGGCGCCCACTCGAGGATGTCGTCGAGCTCGCGGTAGAAGTCGGCGATCGAGGGGTCGTCGAGCTGGTCCTGCTTGTTCTGGATGTAGGCCTCCATCCGCTCCGGGAGCTGCGCGGCGACCAGGATCCACGCGTCCCGCTCACCCTCGATCATCCGCTCGGGCACGCCCAGCTCCCGCATCCGGTCCAGGTAGGCGACCGCCTCGGGCGGCAGGGCGAGGCTGTCTCCCGCCGCTAGCTGTGCGATCCGCTCCCGGTGCTGCTGCCGCTCGCGGATCTCGGCGCGGAGCCGCTTGTCGATCTGGGCGACCGCCGCGGCGAACTCCTCCTCGCCCGCCGCGAGCAGCTCCTTGACCCGCGAGAGCGGGACGCCGGCGTCGGCGAGGGTGCGGATCCGGATCAGCTCGACCACCGCGCCGGCGTCGTAGCGCCGGTAGCCCGAGGAGTCCCGCTCGGGCTCCGGCAGCAGTCCCTTGGCGTGGTAGTGCCGCACTGCGCGCACCGTCACCCCGGCGTAGGCCGCCAGCTGACTGATCGTGAGCACGGGTTCAGCCTGCCTCAGGCGATCTTGCGGTGGTAGGCCCGCATCGCCAACGCGTAGGCCACGACGAGCAGTCCCGTGCACCAGGCGAGGGCGAGCCAGACGTCGTCACCGACCGGCTGCTCGGCGTAGAGCGCCCGGATCGAGTTGACGATGGGCGTGACCGGCTGGTGCTCGGCGAACCAGCGCACCGGACCCGGCATGCCGTCGGTCGGCACGAAGGCGGAGCTGACGAAGGGCAGGAAGATGAGCGGCATCCCGAACCCGCTCACCGCGTCGGCGGACCTCGCCGCCAGCCCCGGGATCACGGCGAGCCAGGTCAGCACCAGCGTGAACAGCGCAAGCAGGCCGGCCACCCCCAGCCAGGCGAGGAGCCCGGCGCCGGAGCGGAAGCCCATCAGCAGCGCGACGCCGACCACGATGACGAGCGCGACCAGGTTGGCGACCATCGAGGTCAGCACGTGGCCCCAGATCACCGACGAGCGTGCGATCGGCATCGAGGAGAACCGCTCGAAGATGCCGCCGGAGACGTCCATGAAGAGCCGGTAGGCCGTGTAGGCGGTCCCGGAGGCGATGGTCATCAGCAGGATCCCGGGCAGCAGGTAGTCGATGTAGTCGCCGCCGCTGCCGGTGTCGATCGAGGCGCCGAAGACGTAGACGAACATCAGCATCATCGCGATCGGCGTGAGTGCGGTGGTGATGATCGTGTCCGGGCTGCGCAGGATGTGACGCAGCGAGCGGCCGGTCAGTGCGGTGGTGTTGGCGACGAACGCGGACATCAGGACTCCTTGGTGCTGGTGATGGCGAGGAAGATCTCCTCGAGCGACGGCTGCTTCTCGACGTACTGCACCTCGGTGGGCGGGAACATCTGCTTGAGGTCGGCGAGCGTGCCGTCGGCGATGATGCGGCCGTCGTGGAGGATCGCGATCCGGTCGGCGAGCTGCTCGGCCTCGTCGAGGTACTGCGTGGTGAGCAGCACCGTGGTCCCACCCCGGGCCAGCTCCTTGACGGCCTCCCAGACCTCGATGCGCGCCTGCGGGTCCAGGCCGGTGGTCGGCTCGTCGAGGAAGATCACCGGCGGGTCACCGATCAGGCTCATCGCGATGTCGAGGCGGCGCCGCATGCCGCCGGAGTACGTCGCCACCCGCCGGTCGGCGGCGTCGGTGAGGGAGAACCGCGCGAGCAGGTCCTCGGCCACCCGCCGGGGCTCGGCGACCCGGCGCAGGCGGGCGATCAGGGCGAGGTTCTCCCGCCCGGTGAGGATCTCGTCGACCGCGGCGAACTGGCCGGTGAGGCTGATCGTCTCGCGCACCTGGTGGGCCTGCGTCGCGACGTCGAACCCGCCCACGCGGACGGTCCCGGCGTCCGCCTTCTGCAGGGTGGAGAGGATCTTGACGGTGGTGGTCTTGCCGGCTCCGTTGGAGCCGAGCAG
>JAPSKJ010000478.1 GCA_031177735.1 Nocardioides sp. | reverse complement strand
AAGGCCTTCGTCGCCGCCGTCGGCGGCGAGGTGCGGCCGAAGTTCGGCTGGACCGACGTGGCGAGGTTCCGCGTGCTGGGGATCCCCGCGGTCAACTACGGTCCGGGGGACCCGGTGCTGGCCCACAAGCAGGAGGAGAGCGTGCCGGTCGAGCAGATCGAGCACTGTGAGCGGACGCTGCACGCCTGGCTGACGGGCGCGCTGGAGGAGGGAGCGGCATGACCAGACGCACCGGACACGGACAGCGGCCGACGAAGGGCCGGCCCGAGGGCAGCACCCCCGACCAGCGCCTGCTCGACACTCGCGGACCGGTCGACTGGGTGCACACCGATCCATGGCGCGTGATGAAGATCCAGGCCGAGTTCGTCGAGGGCTTCAACGACCTGGCCGAGCTCGGCCCGGCGATCTCGGTGTTCGGCTCCGCACGCATCCCGGCCGACCACCCGGCCTACCAGCTCGGCGTCGAGGTCGGTGCCAAGCTCGCTGACGCCGGCTTCGCGGTCATCACCGGCGGCGGGCCCGGCGCGATGGAGGCGGCCAACAAGGGCGCCATCGAGGCGGGCGGTGTCAGCGTGGGCCTCGGCATCGAGCTGCCGTGGGAGGCGGCTCTCAACGGCTTCCTCACCTTCGGGCTGAACTTCCGCTACTTCTTCGTCCGCAAGATGATGTTCGTCAAGTACTCCCAGGGCTACGTCGTCCTCCCCGGCGGACTGGGCACCCTCGACGAGCTGTTCGAGGCGATGACCCTGGTGCAGACCAAGAAGATCACCCAGTTCCCGATCGTGCTGATGGGCACGGAGTACTGGACCGGCCTGATCGACTGGATGCGGGGCTCGATGCTGGAGGACCGCCGCATCGCGCAGAGCGACCTGGACATGCTCACCCTCACCGACGACCCGCAGGAGGCGGTCGAGCTGATGGTGAAGGCGAGGGAGGCCCGATGACGTGGGTCCTGGCCATCCTGATCGTGCTCGCGCTCGGCGGGGTCGCCCTGGTGGCGGCCGGCCACGGCGCGCCGATGGCGCCGGCGCACGCCGACCGTCCCGACGCCCTCCTCCCGGCCGACCGGCCGCTGGGTCCTGACGACCTGCGCACCGCCCGGTTCAGCCTGGCCTTCCGCGGCTACCGGATGTCGGAGGTCGACGCCCTCCTCGAGCGGCTCGCCCGCGAGTGGGAGGCGCGCGAGACGCGACCGGTCGACGACGCTCCCGCCGGACCCGAAGGTCCCTGACCGGGGGCCGGTGGGTGACAATGCCCGCCATGTCCGATGCCAGCGCCACCGCGATCGTCGTCTACGCGCTGACCGCGCTCGCAGCGCTGGTGGTCGTGCTGACCCGGCTCCGGCTGCGGCGACAGGGCGGCGCGGTCGCCCGGGCCTACGTCGGTCGCCGACCGCTCCAGGCGCACACCGTCGCCGGCCTCCTGGCCGTGGTGGTCTGGACCGCCTTCCTCCTCGCGCCCAGCGACTCGCTCCTCGGCGGCCCGGCCGTCGGCGTGGTCGGGCTGGGGCTGTGGTGGGTGGTCGCCCTGGCCGGACTGATGCTCTCGATGCGGTGGCTGCCCAGCCACGGACGGCATGCCGCCGACAGCGTCGCCGACTCCTGGTCCTCGGGCCCGGCCCTGTCCCTGCTCGCCCACGTCGGGATGCTCCTCGGCGTGCTCGTCTTCAGCTATGCCTACCTGACAGGAGCGGTCTGACCATGATCTCCCAGCGACTCGGCGCTGGCTCGGCGGCCGTGGCCCTCGGCCTCGCCGCCTCGCTCGCCGCGACCCTTCCCGGCCCTGCGGCGGCGGGGCCCGACCACGCGGCGACGCGCTCCCACGCCGCCACCGCGCGGTCCACCACCCCGGCGGCGAGCGCTGCGGTCCCCGGCCGGGCGGTGGTCGACCGGCGCGTGCTCGGCAGGTCCGTGCGGGGCCGTCCGATCACGGCGTGGCGGCTGGGGGAGGCAGGCCCCGGCATCCCGACCGTCGTGCTCGTCTCGACGATGCACGGTGACGAGGGGCGCACCCGGCTGATCCTCGACAGCCTGCGCCAGGGCCGCCGGCTGCGCGGCATCGACCTGTGGGTGGTTCCGGTCTACAACCCCGACGGCCTGGCGCGGGGCACCC
>JAPSKJ010000477.1 GCA_031177735.1 Nocardioides sp. | reverse complement strand
CGCACGCTGATGAAGGACGGTCAATGGCTGGTCTAGACACAGGAGAGCAGATGCACCCCGCCGACACGCACGACTGGATCCGCGTCCAGGGCGCCCGGGAGAACAACCTCAAGGACGTCACCATCGAGATTCCCAAACGGCGGTTGACCGTCTTCACCGGCGTGTCCGGCTCGGGGAAGAGCTCGCTGGTGTTCGGCACGATCGCTGCGGAGTCGCGGCGGCTCATCGACGAGACCTACTCGACGTTCATCCAGGGCTTCATGCCGACCCTGCCGCGACCGGAGGTCGACGTCCTCGAGGGCTTGACCACCGCGATCATGGTCGACCAGGAGCGGATGGGCGCCAACCCCCGATCGACGCTCGGCACGGTCACCGACGCCAACGCGATGCTGCGCACCCTGTTCAGCCGCCTCGGCGAGCCCTACATCGGCGGTCCGACGGCGTTCTCCTTCAACATCCCGACCACGACGGTCGGCGGCGCGTCGGTGACGGAGTCGGGCAAGAAGAACGTCATCAAGCAGCAGGTCTACCTCGGCGGCATGTGCCCCGCCTGCGAGGGCCGGGGGACGGTCTCCGACCTCGCCCTCAGCGCGATCATCGACGAGTCGAAGTCCCTGGTCGAGGGCGCCATCCTCGTGCCGGGGTGGACGGCGGACGGCTGGATGGTGGCGCCCTACAAGGAGGTCCTGCCGCCCGACGTACCGATCAAGGACTTCACCGAGGAGCAGCGTCACGACCTGCTCCACGCGGAGCCGCGCAAGGTGAAGGTCGAGAAGATCAACATCACCTACGAGGGCGTGATCCCCAAGATCCGCAAGTCCATGTTCAGCAAGGACCCCGACTCGCTCCAGCCCCACATCAGGGCGTTCGTGGAACGGGCCGCCGTGTTCCAGACCTGCTCGCTGTGCGACGGCACGCGGCTGAACGCCTCGGCGCGGTCCTCGAAGATCCGCGGCCGCGACATCGGCGAGGTCTCCGCGATGCAGATCACCGACCTCGCCGAGTGGGTCCGAGGCATCGATGAGCCGAGCGTGGCGCCGCTGGTCAACAAGATGCTGCACCTCTTCGACTCCTTCGTGCAGATCGGCCTGGGCTACCTCAGCCTCGACCGGCCCTCCGGCACGCTGTCCGGGGGAGAGGCGCAGCGCACCAAGATGATCCGCCACCTCGGCTCGGCCCTCACCGACGTCACCTACGTCTTCGACGAGCCGACCATCGGGTTGCACCCCCACGACATCGAGCGGATGAACACGCTGCTGCTGGAGCTGCGCGACAAGGGCAACACCGTCCTGGTGGTCGAGCACAAGCCTGAGACGATCGCCATCGCCGACCACGTGGTCGACATGGGTCCCGCCGCGGGCACCGGCGGTGGCGAGGTGGTCTTCGCGGGCACCGTGGAGGGGCTGCGCGCGAGCGGCACCCTGACGGGGGAGCACCTGTCCTACCGGGCCGCGCTGAAGGACACCGTCCGCGAGCACACCAGTGTGCTGGAGGTGCGTGGTGCCGACTCCCACAACCTCAAGGACGTCGACGTCGACATCCCGCTCGGCGTCCTGGTCGTCGTCACAGGCGTGGCCGGGTCGGGCAAGAGCTCGCTCATCCACGGATCGGTCGCTGGGCGCGAGGGCGTGATGGTGGTCGACCAGGCGCCGATCAAGGGCTCGCGGCGCAGCAACCCGGCGACGTACACGGGACTGCTCGAGCCGATCCGCAAGGCGTTCGCGAAGGCCAACGGGGTCAAGCCCGCGCTGTTCAGTGCCAACTCGGAGGGCGCCTGCCCCGCGTGCAAGGGCGCCGGCGTCATCGTGACCGAGCTGGGATTCATGGACACGGTCTCGACGCCGTGCGAGGACTGCGGCGGGAAGCGGTTCCAGGCTGCAGTGCTCGACCTCCGGCTGGGCGGGCTCAACATCGCCGAGGTGCTCGACCTGCCGGTCGCCGAGGCGCACGCGTTCTTCGCCTCCGGCGAGGCCAAGACTCCAGCCGCCGCGTCGATCCTGGCCCGGCTCGAAGACGTCGGCCTCGGATACCTGAAGCTCGGCCAGCCGCTGAACACTCTCTCCGGTGGCGAACGCCAGCGCGTGAAGCTGGCGATGCACATGGGGGACAGGGG
>JAPSKJ010000476.1 GCA_031177735.1 Nocardioides sp. | reverse complement strand
ACTGGTTCGAGTGGTCGTGGTCGCAGGGCTACCGCTTCCTGCTCGAGCGGATCGAGGCCGCCGGGCTGATGGCCCGCGCGCGCGAGGAGGTCGACCCGCTGCTGGCCGGGATCGCCGCCGCGGGCGCGCTGTCGTGGCGCGCCGAGGTGCACGCGACGCTCGCGCGTCCCTGAGCGGTCGGGCACTGAGTGGTCGGACACTGATTGGTCGGGCTGCGGTGGACAGTGGAGAATGGCCGAATCATGAGCGCACCCCTGCCCGGTCAGACCGACCCCGCGATCATCCGCAACTTCTGCATCATCGCGCACATCGACCACGGCAAGTCCACCCTGGCCGACCGGATGCTGCAGCTCACCGGCGTGGTGGGGGAGCGCGAGGCCCGGGCGCAGTACCTCGACCGGATGGACATCGAGCGCGAGCGCGGCATCACCATCAAGAGCCAGGCCGTGCGGATGCCGTGGACGGTCACCGAGGAGGCCGCGGCCGCCCACGGGATCGAGTCCGGCCCCGGCACCTACGTGCTCAACATGATCGACACCCCCGGCCACGTCGACTTCACCTACGAGGTGTCCCGGTCGTTGCAGGCGTGCGAGGCCGCGATCCTGCTCGTCGACGCCGCCCAGGGCATCGAGGCCCAGACGCTGGCCAACCTCTACCTGGCCATGGGCGCCGACCTGCACATCATCCCGGTGCTCAACAAGATCGACCTGCCCAGCGCCAACGTGGAGAAGTACGCCCTCGAGCTGGCCAACCTGGTCGGCTGCGACCCCGAGGACGTGCTGCTGACCAGCGCCAAGACCGGCGTGGGCGTGGAGCCCCTGCTCAACGAGATCGTCAAGCAGACCCCGGCGCCCGTCGGCGACGCCGACGCCCCTGCCCGGGCCCTGATCTTCGACTCCGTCTACGACACCTACCGCGGCGTGGTCACCTACGTGCGGGTCGTCGACGGCAAGCTCAGCCACCGCGACCGGATCAAGATGATGTCGACCGGTGCGGTGCACGAGATGCTCGAGGTCGGCGTGATCAGCCCCGAGCCGCTCAAGGCCGGCGAGCTGGGCGTGGGCGAGACGGGCTACCTCATCACCGGCGTGAAGGACGTGCGCCAGTCACGGGTCGGTGACACCGTCACCAGCCAGCACCACGGCGCGACCGAGCCGCTCGGCGGCTACGAGCACCCGAAGCCGATGGTCTACGCCGGGCTCTACCCGATCGACGGCGACCAGTACCCCGAGCTGCGTGACGCGTTGGAGAAGCTGCAGCTCAACGACGCCTCGCTCACCTACGAGCCGGAGACCTCCGGCGCCCTGGGCTTCGGCTTCCGCTGCGGCTTCCTGGGACTCCTGCACATGGAGATCACCCGGGAGAGGCTCGAGCGCGAGTTCAACCTCGACCTGATCTCCACCGCCCCCAACGTGGTCTACCAGGTCCTCATGGAGGACGGCTCGGAGAGCACCGTCACCAACCCGAGCGAGTATCCCGAGGGCAAGATCGCCGAGGTCCGCGAGCCGGTCGTCAACGCCACGATCCTCAGCCCCGCCGACTACATCGGCACGATCATGGAGCTGTGCCAGAACAAGCGGGGAACGCTGCAGGGCATGGACTACCTGTCCGAGGACCGGGTGGAGATGCGCTACACCCTGCCGATGGGTGAGATCGCCTTCGACTTCTTCGACCAGCTCAAGTCCAAGACCAAGGGCTACGCCTCGCTCAACTACGAGTTCGCCGGCGAGCAGGCCGCCGACCTGGTCAAGGTCGACATCCTCCTCCAGGGCGAGCCCGTCGACGCCTTCTCCGCGATCATCCACCGCGAGGCGGCCTACAGCTACGGCGTGATGATGGCCTCCAAGCTCAAGGAGCTCATCCCACGCCAGCAGTTCGAGGTGCCGATCCAGGCCGCCATCGGTGCCCGGGTGATCGCCCGCGAGAACATCCGCGCCATCCGCAAGGACGTCCTGGCCAAGTGCTACGGCGGTGACATCACCCGTAAGCGCAAGCTGCTGGAGAAGCAGAAGGAGGGCAAGAAGCGGATGAAGATGGTCGGCCGCGTCGAGGTCCCCCAGGAGGCGTTCGTCGCCGCCCTCTCCACCACGCAGCCGACGGAGAAGCCCAAGAA
>JAPSKJ010000475.1 GCA_031177735.1 Nocardioides sp. | reverse complement strand
GCATCAGCCAGGCCGCGGCTGAAGGCGCGCGCGCGGCGGCGCTCGCCCCGGTGAGCGTCGGCGGGCAGAAGGCGAAGGCACAGGCGTACCTCGCCGTACAGGCGGCGCTCGGACCCGACTTCACGTGCGCGGCAGACGTGCTCACGCGCGGCGGCGAGGTCGTCGGCGCCTGCGCAGTCACCGTGCCGGCGACGTGCACGGAGGCCGGGTGCGCCTACCGCGTCACGGTGGCCTACAACTACGAGGACCACCCGGTCGCCCCCGCGCTGCCGCTGGTGCCGATGCCGGACTGGCTGCGTTACGAAGCCTCCGCGGAGGGGAACTCGTGATGCCCGGCAGGGACGAGCGGGGAGCCGTTGCACTCATCACGGCAGCGATGGCCTCGCTGCTCATCCTGGTTGCCGCTCTCGCCGTCGACCTGGGCATGCAGCGCGTGGTCCGGGCGGACGCCCAGGCGGTCGCCGACGTCGCTGCGCTCGACATGGCCCGCGAGCTCGCGACCCTGTCACCCGGCTCGCAGGAGTGGCGGGACGCGCTCGCGGAGTCGCTGACCCGCAACGACCGGAACCTCGGCGAGCGGCCGGCCACCGCGCCCGGAGCGGACTGGGTCTGCACCGTGCACATCTGCGCGGTCGCGGAGGCCGGCTGGGTGAACGCCGACCACGTGTTCGCTGCCGGCACTGCTCCCACCGGGCAGCGCACGGCGGTACGGGTGCGGACGACCGCCGAGATCGACTTCGCCCTCGCCGCGGGCACCGGCGGCGCCAGCCGGGAAGCCGTCGCTGCGGTCGTGCAGCCCGCCGTCTGCTACTCCGTCGGCACCAGGACGCTGGCCCTGAACACCTCGCGGAGCGCGCTCAGCCCCCTGCTCGACCACATCCTGCGGGTCGACCTCGGCGCTGCCGGCCACACCGGGATCGTGGCCGCCAAGGATGTCAGCGTGCCGCTCGCCGACGTGGTCGTGCCACTCCAGGTCGGATCACTGAGCCAGCTGCTGAGCACGGAGATCGCGCTCGACGACCTGATCGCCCTCACCGCTGCTGCCGTGCGCGCCGAGGGGGACGCCGTTGCGGCCTCCGCCCTCGAGGCGGTCACCTTGGGCGCCTCCGACCTCGGACTGCGACTGGGCGACATCCTCGACCTCGGCTCGGGCGGGGCAGCGGGACTGACCGGCGAGGTGAACGTCCTCGATCTGCTCACCGCCGCCATCGTCGCCGCGGGTGGCGACCACGCCGTGGCGGGCCACCTGCTCGCCCCAGGGGCGACCGGCGTGTCGGTCACCGTGATCGAGCCCCCGCGGATCGCCTGTGGATCACCGGTCGACACACCTCGGCCCACGGCGCGCTCGGCGCAGGTCCGGTTGCGGGTGCAGGCGCCGCTCGGGGCGACGAGTGCGCTGGGGGTCACCCAGGGTGGAGTCGACCTCAGCGTGGAGGCGGGATCCGGCGAGGCGACGCTGGTCGGCATGTCGTGCGTCCCCGAGGCGGCGACCTTCGACGTCACGACCGGCGCCCTGACCCTGGTGGCCCCCGTCGCGCCCCGCACCGGGCAGGTGATGGCGCGGGTGACGCTCGCCAAGTTCCTGGACTTCATCCCCGCACTGGGCTGGGTGCTGAGGCAGGCCCTGAACCTGCTCGGTCTGGACCCTGTCGGGCTGGACATCAGGCTCAGCGGCAGCGTCGCGAGCGCCTCGGTGCCCGGCGTCGCGGTCGCCTACCCTGCTCCACCGTCGCTGCCGCCCACGACCGTCGTCACCGGCACGCACAGCACGCTCAACCTCGACGCGGCCCAGGTGACGCTGGCCACGGGGCAGGACGGCCTGGCCACCCTCCTCGGGGCGCTGCTCAACCCGACTCTCGAGGGGATCCTCACCGGTGTGGCGGCGCCCCTGGTCGAGACCGTCGTCGACCCGCTGGTGACCGCCGTGGTGCCGCCGGTGCTGCGGGCTCTCGGCATCGAGCTGGGAGTCACCGAGCTCGAGATGCAGGGGCGCCCGGCGTGCACACCGGTCGAGCTGGTGCGCTAGGGAACGACACACCGCCGACCCGGGACCAAAGTCCTGAAAATGGCGTACCGTGCCGCCCTTCGGCCCGGCGCTCCTGACAATGGGGCGTCCGAGTC
>JAPSKJ010000474.1 GCA_031177735.1 Nocardioides sp. | reverse complement strand
GCCCAGCATCTACGATGAGGGCTGCTGTCCCCCAGAGAGGTCTTCCGGTTTCGCTATGACCCAAACCCACGCCGACTACCGGCTCAGCCAGCTCGACCAGCTGGAAGCGGAGTCGATCCACATCTTCCGTGAGGTCGCCGCCGAGTTCGAGAAGCCCGTCCTGATGTTCTCGGGCGGCAAGGACAGCATCGTGATGATGCGCCTGGCGGAGAAGGCCTTCTACCCCGCGAAGATCCCCTTCCCGGTGCTGCAGGTCGACACCGGATACGACTTCCCCGAGGTGCTCTCCTGCCGTGACAACTGGGTCAACCGGCTGGGCGTGCGCCTGATCGTCGCCGGCGTCGAGGACGCCATCAAGAACGGCGTCGTCGTCGACGACGGCAAGACCAGCCGCAACCGGCTGCAGATCGGCACCCTGCTCAACGCCCTCGAGGAGGGCGGCTTCACGGCCGCCTTCGGCGGCGGCCGCCGCGACGAGGAGAAGGCCCGCGCCAAGGAGCGCGTCTACTCCCACCGCGACGAGTTCGGCCAGTGGGACCCGAAGAACCAGCGCCCCGAGCTGTGGAGCCTCTACAACGGCCGGCTCCACGAGGGCGAGCACATGCGCATCTTCCCGATCTCCAACTGGACCGAGCTGGACATCTGGGACTACATCGGCCGTGAGGGCATCGAGATCCCCTCGATCTACTTCTCCCACCAGCGCCGCGTCTTCGAGCGCGACGGCATGCTGCTGAGCGAGACGCCGTTCAACCCGGTGCGCCCCGGCGAGGTCGTCGAGGAGCGCACCGTGCGGTTCCGCACCGTCGGTGACATCACCCTCACCGGCTGCGTCGAGAGCACGGCCAGCACCATCCAGGAGATCATCGACGAGGTCGCCGTGGCCCGTGTCACCGAGCGTGGCGCGACCCGAGGCGACGACCGCTTCTCCGAAGCGGCCATGGAGGACCGGAAGAAGGAGGGCTACTTCTGATGGCCACCGACAACGAGAAGCGCCCGATGGACCTGCTCCGCTTTGCGACCGCGGGCTCCGTCGACGACGGCAAGTCGACCCTGATCGGCCGGCTCCTGCTCGACTCCAAGGCGATCTTCGAGGACCAGCTGCAGGCGGTCGAGGCGACCAGCCTGAGCAAGGGCCACGACTACACCGACCTGTCGCTGCTGACCGACGGCCTGCGCTCCGAGCGCGAGCAGGGCATCACCATCGACGTCGCCTACCGCTACTTCGCGACGCCGAACCGCAAGTTCATCATCGCGGACACCCCGGGCCACGTGCAGTACACCCGCAACATGGTCACCGGCGCCTCCACCGCCGACCTCGGCCTGGTGCTGGTCGACGCCCGCAACGGGCTGACCGAGCAGTCGCGCCGCCACGCGGTGCTGCTCTCGCTGCTCCGCGTGCCGCACCTGGTGCTCTGCATCAACAAGATGGACCTCGTCGACTTCTCCCAGGAGGTCTACGAGCGGATCCACGCCGAGTTCACCCAGTTCGCCACCAAGCTGAACGTGCCAGACCTCGAGGTCATCCCGATCTCGGCGCTCGCCGGCGACAACGTGGTCACCCGCTCGGAGAACATGCCGTGGTACTCCGGTCCCACGCTGATGCACCACCTCGAGCACGTCCACGTCGCCTCCGACCGCGACCTCGTCGACGTCCGCTTCCCGGTGCAGTACGTCATCCGGCCCAAGTCCGACGAGCACCACGACTACCGCGGCTACGCCGGCCAGGTGGCCGGTGGCGTGCTCAAGCCGGGTGACGAGGTCGTCGTCCTGCCGAGCGGCATGACCAGCAAGATCGCCGGCATCGACCTCTTCGACAAGGAGGTCGACGAGGCGTTCCCGCCGATGTCGGTCACCGTGCGCCTCGAGGACGACGTCGACGTCTCCCGCGGCGACATGATCGCCCGGGTGAAGAACGCGCCGACGCCCAGCCAGGACATCGACGCGATGATCTGCTGGATGACCACCACTCCGCTGCAGCCCCGGCAGAAGCTGGCCATCAAGCACACGACCCGCACGGGCCGCGCGCTGGTGAAGGACATCCAGTACCGCCTCGACGTCAACACGCTGCACCGCGACCAGGACACCAAGGAGCTCGGCCTCAACGAGATCGGCCGCGTCCAG
>JAPSKJ010000473.1 GCA_031177735.1 Nocardioides sp. | reverse complement strand
CCGGCGTCGCGCCGCTGCGGTGGCTGGCGGCGTACGGCCTGGCGCTCAGCGCCGTGCACCTGTGCTCGGTCACGCTCAACGCCATCGGCCACCCCCGCGACGCGTTCCTGCTCACCACGCTGCACCTAGCGATGCTGACCGCACTGCTCCTGGTGCTGACCTCCGGCGGTGTCGAGCGCGCTGCGATCGCTCAGGCCGTGGCGGTGGCTGCGACGCTCCTGGCGGCCGTGCCGGTGCTCTCCCGCCGCGTGGACGGACTGTCGTGGCGACCGGTGGCCCGCCGGCTGGGGCCGGTGCTGGCCGGCACCGCCGCCCTCGCCACGACCGGCCTGGCCGCGCAGTGGTTGCTGCCCTGGACGAACGTCTCCGTCGTCGGGCTGGTGCTGGTCGGGACGGCCTGCCTGGCGGCCTACCTGCTGCCGGTGCTGCGCTGGGACCCGGCCGCTCGCAGCGCCGTGGCGGGCCTGACGGGGTGGCGTCGATGAAGCCGACGACCCGACTGCTGAGCGCTGTGGCCCACCCCGTGGTCCGCGCGTGGGCGCCGCTGGCACGCCGAGGCGCCCTCACGCTGGTCGGCTGGCACCGGATCGGTGACGCCGACGACGGCCTGACGACCCGGCTCGAGGACTTCCGGCGGCACCTGGACGTGCTGGACCGGTGGGGCGCCACGGTGCTGCCGCTGCCCGAGGCCCACCGGCGCCTGGTCGCCGGCGACCTGCCCGAGCGGGCGGTGGCGCTCACCTTCGACGACGGCTACGCCAGCGTGCTCGAGCTCGCCTGGCCCGAGCTGGTCGCCCGCGGCCTGCCGGCCACCCTGTTCGCGGTCTCCGGCTACCTGGACGGACGCGGCCGGTTCCCGTGGGACGAGAAGCTCCCGGCCGGCTGCGACCTGGCCCGGCTGGTGACCGGCGAGCAGCTGTTGGCCGCCGCGGGGGAGGGGCTCGACGTCGGCTCGCACACCGTGACGCACCGCTGGCTGCCGCGGCTCGCCGAGCACGAGGTCGCCGACGAGCTGACCCGCTCACGCGCGCAGCTCGAGGACCTGCTCGGACGTCCGGTCACCTCTTTCGCCTACCCCATGGGTGGGTGGACGCCGCGGATCCGCGACCAGGTCGAGGCCGCCGGTTACGAGGCGGCGATCACCTGCGACCGCGGGCGCAACCGGCCCGGCCACGACCTGGTCGCGCTGCGGCGCGCGTTCGCCTTCGACCGGCCCGACGACGTACGCCGCCAGCTCGACGGCGCGTTCACCTGGGTGCGGCCGCTGGAGGACCGCCGTCGGCTGCAGGAGCCCCGGTGGTGACGGCGACCAGCGGGTTGCTGGCCACGCGGCCGCGCAGCGTCGGTGCCGTCTGCTGTGCGATCGCCCTGGCCGTCGCCGCGCTCGCCGGCCTCGCCACCGTAGCCCGGCCCTCCACGGTCGCGCTGGCGCTCGTGGCCGGCAGCGCGCTCGCCGCGATGACGTTCCGCGTCGACTGGGCGGTGCTGCTCTACGTCGCGGTCGAGCCGTTCGGCGACTACCTCGGTGCGGTCCACCCCGCGGCGGTGAAGGGCGTCGGTGCGCTGCTGTTCGCCGCCTGGCTGCTGCGGCTGGCCGTCGACTCGCGGCCGGTGGCGCTGCGCTCCCCGGCCGTGTACGCCGCCGGCGTGCTCCTGCTGGCCGTGCTGGCCTCCACCGTGGTCAACGGCGGCAACGGCGGAGCGGGCACCGAGATCGTCGGCCGCTACCTGTCCTACCTCGGTGTGCTGGTCGTGCTCGTCGACACCATGCGCTCGGGGCTGCCTGCCCGCCGGGTGGTCGCGGTCTTCACCGCCTCGTGCGCGGCCGCTGCGGCGGTCGGCATCGCCGGCTTCCTCGCCGCCGGCGGAGGGCGCGCCGCCGGCCCGCTGGCCGACGCCAACGACTTCGCCTTCTTCCTCGTCGCGGCGCTCCCGTTCGCCCTGGTGCTCGCACGCACCGCGGTGCGCGCCCGGCGGGTGTGGGCGCTGGCCGCACTTCTGCTCGCCGTCGGTGCGACGGCCACCTTCTCTCGAGGCGCGCTGCTGGGCATCGCGGCCATGCTTGCCGTGGGCGTCCTGCTCGGTGCCCTGCGCCTGCGCACGGTCGTCGCGGGCGTGGCGG
>JAPSKJ010000472.1 GCA_031177735.1 Nocardioides sp. | reverse complement strand
TGTACCAGAACTCCAGCAGCGGGCTGTGCGAGGCGACGACGATGACCTTGTTCTTCGGCGTCGCGGCGATGTCGCGGCGCAGCCACTCGAGCTGGGTCGGGTCGAGGCTGTAGCTGTACGCGCGCGAGGGCGGCGGGTTGATCGGGTACTCGATCGAGTTCAGCGCCACGATGTGGGCGTTGCCGACGTCGTAGGAGAAGTACGCCGGCGCCAGCTGGGCACGGAAGGTGTCGAAGCTGTGTGCGCGGTTGGGTGTGTCGAAGTCGAGGTCGTGGTTGCCGGGCAGGAAGCGCGCCGGACCGTTGAGCGTGGCGGTCAGCTCGCGGGTCTCGGGGTAGAGCGAGAGGTCGTCACCGACGATGTCGCCGACGAAGAGCGCACCGCAGCCGGCGTAGTCGGTGCGTGCCGCGAGGTCGTCGAAGGTGCCGTTGCGGGCGAACTCGACCTCCTCGAGGTCGTAGGTCTGCGGGTCGGCGCCGATCACGCAGTGCTGGTCCGCGGACTGGGTCAGGTGGCTCCGGCTGAGCGGGAAGTTGACCTCGTCGGGGAGCGCACCGGTGGGCGCGATGCCGCCGAACCGCAGCGGAGGTGAGCCCGCGGGCAGGTGGGTGTAGTGGAACTGGGCGACGTTGCCGGCGTCGACCGGCACCTGGTAGCCGCGCGGCTGGGTGACGAAGACCGTCATGTTGTCGTAGGCGGGCAGCTGGTAGCGGCCCTGACGGTCGGTGCGGGTGACCTCGCGGCCGTTGGAGACGACGACGTCGGCGAGACCGCGTTCGCCGGGGTCCTGCACGGAGTCGCGGTCGCGATCGTCGAAGACGGTGCCGTCGAGCACGTCCTGGTCCGCATCCGGCCCGGGCACGACGTGCACGCTGCCGCGGTAGGCGATCTGGTCCCACCCGGCGTCGCGCTCGGCGAGGCCGGGTTGGGCGCTCGCGACGCCGTTGGCCAGCAGGGGAGTGGCGAGGGTGAGCGCGACGACGCCGGTGACGCGCGGCAGCCACGTGGATCGAGGACGACGGGACAGGGGGATGGCCTTCACGAGAGCTCCTATTCAGCGCGGCCGTTCCGAGTGATCGGCCGGCGTCAGCCAAGGAGGTGCACGTGAACGCCTCGATTCCGCCGCCGCACAGGTCGGTGGCCCGTGGGTGACGAATCCAGAGCTGGCGGATCCGCGGAGCTGGCCCGACCGAGCAGGGGGTCGGGCGCGTGCCGCCGGGTTCACATGGCCGCGGTGACGGCCTCCCACACCAGTTCCGAGCGGTCGTGCCCGCCCAGCTGCCGGGTCAGGTAGGCGGCTCCGTAACTCGCGCCCGGGTCGGCCCAGCCCACGCAGCCGCCCGCGCCGCCCATGCCGATCTCGTGGCGTCCGTCCTCGTCGTCGATCTGGAAGCCCAGGGTCCAGGTGACGGGCCGGTCGAGGATCAGGTCGTGGCCGGTCGCCGCCGGCTCCAGGTAGGCCCGCCACAGCTCGTGGCCGAGCCGGCCGGCGACGATGCCGTCGGGTCGGACCACGTCGTCGTAGAAGGAGGCCAGGGCGCGTGCCGTCGCGTGCAGCGCGACCGCGGGGAACGACGTGCGGCGGAAGCGTTCGGAGTTCAACACCTCCGGGTCGAGCAGCCCGCGCGGTCGCCCGAGGGCGGGGCCCCAGCGGGCGTCGGCCAGGTAGCCCGACCGCCACGTGCCGTCGGGGTCGACGAGGGTGGCGACCCGGGGCAGGTCGTGCTCCTCGACCCGCAGGTGGAGGTCCCACCCGGCCGGGCCGGCGATCCGGGCGAACCGGTCGGCCAGCGGTTCACCGGTCGCTCGGCGCAGGACCGCATCGAGCAGGTGGCCGTAGGTCAGGGCGTGCTCGGCGACGCCGGCACCCGGGGGATGGATCGGCGGCGCCTGGGCCAGCAGGTCGACGAGCGCGTCGTGGTCGTCGTACTCGACGGCGAGCGCCTGCTCGGGGAAGACCGGCAGCCCCGCCTGGTGGGAGAGCAGGTGCCGCATCGTTGTCTCGCCTCCACCCGCCCGCCCGAACTCGGGCCAGACGGTGGTGACCGGCTGGTCCAGCTCGAGGTGTCCTCCAGCCACCGCGTCGAGGAAGGCCAGGGCGGCGAACGGCTTGGCGACCGAGAACGTC
>JAPSKJ010000051.1 GCA_031177735.1 Nocardioides sp. | reverse complement strand
GCGGTCAGCTCCAGTGCGGGCAGCACCGGCCCGTCGACGCCCTGGCGTGCGGCGTCGACGCCGATGATCACCAGGGCCGCAGCGAAAGCGGCCGGGGCCGCCCAGCGCGGTGCCCATCGCAGCAGCACCAGCCACACCAGCGCGACCGGCGCGATCCGACTCGGGTCCTCGGCCAGCGCGCGCACCGGCGCCAGGCACAGCGTGGCGAGCACACCGGCCAGCATCGCCTGCGCGACCGGCGCCGGGATGGCGGCCACGAGCCGGCCCAGGGTCGGCCAGAGAGCGGTCACCACGATGAGGACCCCGACCGCCGCGAAGGCGCCGACAGCGGCGGCCCAGCCGCCCTCGACCGCGCCCCCGCTCGCCAGCAGCGCCGCGCCGGGCGTCGACCAGGCCAGCGTGATCGGCATGCGGTAGCGCTGGGTGAGCCACAGCATGCCGAGTGCCTGGGCCAGGCAGAGCGCCACCAGCCCGGAGGCGGCCTGGGCCGTCGTCGCGCCGACCGCGTGGAGTCCGGACAGCACGACCGCGGAGGTGCTCGTGAAGCCGACCAGCGCGGCGGTGATACCCGCGAGCCGGGCGTGGCGTTCCATATACAGAACCTACGGCATGGATAGCCCACTGTGCTGGCCCCCACCGGCTGGGCAGGGTCGTGACGAGCGTGACCCCATGTCCCCCGGGGCAGTCGTCACAAGGGTGCCGGGGCGCCCGAGGTGGGGAGTGCGCGCGGGGGCGGAGTCAGGGGGCGCCGCACTACGGTGACCCCATGTCGGACCTGGGCGATGCCGAGACGCTCACCGCCATCGTCGGGTCGCGGGTGCGCGCGCTCCGCCAGGAGCGCGGGCTGTCGCTGGCGGCGCTGGCCGCCTCGGCCGGCATCGGGAAAGGCTCGCTCTCGGAGATCGAGAACGGCGTGCGCAACCCGACGCTGGGCACGCTCTACGCCCTCGCGGGCGCGCTGGCCACCCCGCTCGCGACGCTCCTGGCCGAGCGTGTCGGCAGCGAGGTCAGGTCACCGGGCATCACCGCGCGACTGCTGGACGCGAGCCGGCAGCAGGACGGCACCCTGGTGGAGACCTACGCCCTGGTGCTCGAGCCGGGCCACCTGCACCGCTCCGGCGCTCACGGCGACGGAGTCGTCGAGCACCTGCTGCTCACCGAGGGCAGCGCCCGGGCCGGGCGGCTCGACGACCTGCGCACGGTGACGACGGGGGAGTCGGTGACCTGGGTGTCGGACGCCGAGCACGGCTACCAGGCGCTCGAAGGGCGCCCGGCCCGCGCGGTGCTGGTCATCCGCAGCCCGCACGGCACCTCGACTCAAGCCTCCGGATAGACGATCCCCACCGCGGCCCGGATGCTGTCCATCTGCCGCATGATGGTCAGCGTCTGCGCGTGCGGCACCAGCGGGCTCTCCAACAGCCCCTCGCGGATGCACCGGTTGACCTCCAGCGCCTCGTTGCCGTAGCCCCGGCCGATGACCGGCTCGTCGCCGGTGACCTCGAACGGCTCGGTGGGCGCGTGGTCGTCGCTCCAGTCGCGCGCCGCCCCCATCGGCGTGAAGACGACGCGGGTGGGGTGGTGGAAGTCGTCGAGCTCCAGCCGGCCGGTGTCGGTGGCGATCGCGGCGCGGCGCGAGGACCACGAGGTGAGCGAGGCGACCATCGTGGCCAGCGTGCCGCCCGGGTAGCGCCCGGTCATCACGATGTCGAGGTCGAAGCTGCCGCCCTCGGTCTCCTGGAGGTTGGCCTGCGCCGCGAGCGCCTCGGCCTCTCCGAACAGCAGGTGGGCGAAGGTGAGCGGGTAGATCCCCATGTCGAGCAGCGCTCCCGCGCCCAGCGCGGGGTCGAGCAGGCGGCTGGTCGGGTCGGCCGGCGCCACGAAGCCGAGCTCCGCGTGGAGGTGGCGGGGCGCACCGAAGCGACCGGCGCGCAGACCGTCCTGGACGGCGCGGACCACCGGGTGGCAGGCCGTCCACATCGCCTCCATCGCGAACAGCCCCTTGGCGCGGGCGATCGCGAACAGCTCCTCCGCGTCGGCGGTGCGCAGGGTCAGCGGCTTCTCGCAGAGCACGTGCTTGCCCGCCTCGAGCGCCAGGCGCGCGTCGTCGAGGTGGAGGGAGTGCGGAGTGGCGACGTAGACGACGTCGACGTCGGGGTCCTCGACCAGCTCCTGGTAGGACCCGTGAGCGCGGACCGGTCCGTGGCCGGCGTACTCTCGGGCGAACTCCTCGGCCTTGGCGAGGCTGCGCGAGCCGACCGCGCTGAGCCGGGCGCCGGGCACCTCGGCGAGGTCGGCGGCGAACTGGCGGGCGATCTTGCCGGTGGCCAGGATGCCCCAGCCGACGGTCTCGTTGGGGCTGGTGGTCGAGGGGTCGCTGCTCACAGGCGCGAGGCTAGTCGTGCCACGCCGGGGAGTCTGAATCACACCCGTGTCATTCGTCGTCTACAGTGGCCGCAGAACCACTCGACCAGACCTTTTGGGGGACACCGGGATGGACGCCGCGAACGCCCTGACCGCCGGTGAGCAGTCCAGCTCGCTGAGCGACCGCGACCGCGAGATCCTCGACTTCGAGCGCCAGTGGTGGAAGTACGCCGGCGCGAAGGAGACCGCGGTCCGCGAGAAGTTCGACATGTCGGCCACGCGCTACTACCAGGTGCTCAACGCCCTGATCGACCGCCCCGAGGCTCTCGAGGCCGACCCGCTGCTGGTCCGGCGGCTGCGCCGCCTGCGCGCCGCCCGGCAGCGCCAGCGCTCGGCCCGCCGACTCGGCTTCGAGGTCTGACGATGACGCGCTCGCGCGACTCCCGCGGCGTGGTGCTCCCCTCGCCGGTCGTGATGCTCAGCGTCGTGGCCGTGGCCATGGCGGCGATCGCCTTCGTGGTCACCCGCGGCGGTGAGCCGACCGAGCGCGAGATCACCCCCGTCGCGGCCCCCGAGACCACGGCGAGCGCCACCGCCGAGCCGACCCCCACCGCGGCCGCCGAGCCGGCCAAGCAACCCCCGGCCATCAAGCGCGGCAAGACCTACGTCGTGGTGTTCAACAACTCCGGCGTCACCGGCCTCGCGGCCACCGTGGGGGAGAAGGCCTCGAAGGCCGGCTGGAACGTGGTGGGCGCCGACAACTGGTACGGCAACGTGCCGGAGAGCACGGTCTACTACCCCAAGCGGCTCGAGGCGGAGGGCAAGCAGCTCGCGCTCGACCTCGGCATCAAGCGCACCGCGCCGGCCGTCGACCCGATGAAGATGGACCGGCTCACGATCATCCTCACCGGCCCGCTCGGCTGATCCGGGCCTGGGCGCCGGACTGCCGCGCTCGGATCCGCCCGCTGAGTTCCGGGACCGCCAGGATTCAACCTCCCGTTCCGCAGCCCCTGACACCGACGTGCGAAGGTGGAGGCATGCAGTTCACCTCGCCCGAGGGGGAGCGGAAGTACGCCGACCTGCTGGCGGCGCTGTCCGGCACCGTGGTCGCATGCGACTTCGACGGCACGCTCTCACCGATCGTCGACGACCCGACCCGCGCCCACATCCACCCCGACGCCGGTGAGGTGCTGGTCGAGCTGGCTCCGCACGTGCTCGGGATCGCCGTGGTCACCGGACGGCCCGCACGGCAGGTCCTCGACCTCGGTGGGCTCGAGGACGTGGCCGACCAGGTCGCGAAGGTCGGCACCGAGCTGCACGTCTTCGGCCAGTACGGCAACGAGCGGTGGTCCTCGAGCAACCGCCGCATCGTCGGTCCGCGGCCGCCGCACGGGCTGGCGACCTTCGAGCGCGACCTCCCCCGGCTGCTGCGCCGCGCCGACGCGGCCGAGGCGTTCATCGAGGACAAGGGCCTGGCGGTCGCTGTGCACACCCGTCGCATGGAGGACCCCGAGGGCGCCTTCGAGCGGCTGCTGCCGGTGCTGCGGGGCGCCGCCGAGCAGCACGACCTCACCGTCGAGCCCGGCCGCAACGTGATCGAGGTCCGCTCGCCCGGGATGGACAAGGGGCTGGCCGTGGACCGTCTGGTCGACGAGCTCCAGGCCCGCGGGATCCTCTTCGCCGGGGACGACCTCGGTGACGTCGAGGCGTTCGAGTCGGTCGCCGCCTGGGCCAAGGAGGGCCTGGCCACGCTCCTGGTCTGCTCGGCCTCCGACGAGCAGTCAGCGCTGGTGCCGCTCTCCGATGTCGTCGTCCCCGGTCCCGACGGCGTGCTGGACCTGCTGCGCAGCCTCGCGCGGGCCGCCGGCTGACCCGCCGGCGCAGCTCCCGCGGTCAGTGGTGCGAGCAGCAGGGGACCTGCGCGCGGACCTCGAACGGCACCAGGCCGGTCACCGATCGCTGCACCAGCAGCACGCAGCGCCCCTCGCGCCACACCGGACGGGCGAAGCCGGTCAGATCGACCGGTGACTCCGCATCCACGGGTACGCCGGCGAGCCCCTCGACCTCGTCGATCACGCTGTGCGACACGACCTCGGCCGGGGTGGTCGGGCGTTCGACCCGGAGACGACCGGGGTAGCGGGCCAGTCGGCCGGCCCGACGCTCGCGCGCCTCGTCGAGGGCGGGGCTGCTGGTCGTCGCCGTGGTGCCGGGCAGCGCGGCCGTGATCCGGTCAGCGACCTCGGACGCGGGCGGGCCGTCGGGCCAGTCGATGACCAGCACGTAGTGGGGCAGCGGCTCGCGCACGACGTGGGTGCTGACGACGTAGGGGTCCGCGGTGTCACCGGCCGCGCCACCGGCCTGCGCGTCGAGCACCTCGTCCAGCTGGTGGACGAGGTGCTCGACGTCGGCCAGGCTGCCCGCCGTCGTGTCGACGGCGAGCCTCATCGGCTCGGCACCACCCAGATGGGGTTGGTGTAGAACCACAGGTCCACCCACGGGTCGGCGTCGCCGACCACGTCGATCGCCGGCCCCGCGGGGTCGACCGCCGCGCCGAAGTAGCCCGGCTGCTGGCGGTTGCCGTCGGTGCCGCGCAGGCGGACGTAGAACGCCTCCTCCAGCTCGCCGAGGTCGTAGCGCAGCTGGAAGGTGCCGGTGCGTCCCGAGGTGTCGGTCTGCTCGACCACCTTGGTGTCGGGCGCGGTGAAGGTGTCCTTGTCCTGGGCGTGGAAGGGGTCGACCGCGCCGCGGATGAGGTCGACGCGGTTGAGCGTCGGGACGAACTGCGACCAGTTCGGGACGTCCTGCGCGGTGATGGTGACCAGCAGGGTGAGGCGGCTGCCGCGCGAGGCGACCAGCGTGCCGCCCAGCGTCTCCTGCGCGCCGCGGCCACGGCCGGAGGCGACCACGCGGACGTCGAGCGACTTGACCAGACCGCCGTGGTCGACCCAGATCCGCCCGGCACGCATGCCCTGCATGACGGCGCGGTAGCTGCGGTCGGTCGCGCCGACGTGGGTGCGGCTGTAGTAGCCGGGCCAGAAGTCACCCGCGGTGAGGTTGACGCCGCCGGCGTACACCGGGTCCTGGTACTTGCCATCGGCGTTGAACTGGGCGGAGCCGGAGCCGTCGGGCCGCCGCGACGTGGTGCCCCAGTTGACGTGGGAGTCGGAGTTGGCGGTGATCGACCACGGCTTGCCCTCGGCCAGCAGGGAGTCCCACAGGCCGCCCACGGTCGCGGTGAACCAGTCGAACCCGCCCCAGCTGCGGTAGCTCTCGGCCGGGTAGCCGGGGAAGGAGTTGGGGCCGGGGGCGTTGCCGTAGTAGCCGCGGGCGGACCCGGGGCCGTAGCCCGCGGGCAGGCCGGCGGCCTGGTGGCCGGGGGCGCCCTCCCAGCCGATGGCGACCCGGGAGTCGGCGTCGCGCCAGTTGCGCACCTCGTGCGGGCTGTCGATGCCGTTGCGGGCGGGGTGGTTGGCCAGGAACAGGGCGTCGTCCACGCGCCGGCGGTCGACCTGGCTGCCCAGCCACTGGATGCCGGCGACGGCGAGGGCCTCGTTCGCCGGGCTGTTGCCCGAGGCGCCCTTGACCGAGCCGTCGTAGTCGTTCTCGAACTGCTTGAGGACCGCGACCTCGTTGCGGCCCGGCGCGACGAAGACGGTGCCGTGCTCGGCGGCCGGGATGTTCCACTCCAGCCCCTGGAAGATCATCGTCTCCGGCAGCTCGGCGCGGGCCGCGACGATGTCGGGGTTGACCAGGTCGACGCCGAGCCGGGCATGGGTTGCCCCGCCGTGGTCGGTGATGACGAGCCAGTCCAACCCGTACGCCGCCGCGTGCTGGGCCTGGTCCAGCACGGTGTACATCGCATCGGAGCTGTACTGGGTGTGGATGTGGTGGTCGCCGGCCAGCCAGTGCCGGACGGCGCCGCCGGAGGGCTGGTGGCCGTGTCCGTGCCGGCCGCGTTCGCCGGAGGCGACGGCGGGGCTGACGCCGGTCATGCCGGCGATGCCCGCGGTGAGGGCGCCGGTCACGCCGGCCGCGCGGAGCAGCCCGCGGCGGCTCAGCTCGGCCGGGCCGAGGTCGGAGTCGGGGATGGCGGCGTCGGCAGCGACCCGGGTCAGCTCGTCCACCTCGTGGGAGTGGGAGTGCCCGTGGTCGTGCGTGTGCTCGTGCTCGTGCTCGTGGCTGTGGTCGTCGTGGTGGTCGTCGTGGTGGTCGTCGTGGTGCTGGTGGTCGTGGTGGTGGGTCATCCGAGGTGCCCTTCGTGCTGGGGTGAGCGTGGGAGGTCACCTGAGACCCTGCTGCTGCTCGCTGTCGCGAGCCGGTCGCCGAGGTGGCGCGCGGTGGACGCGCGCGTTAACGAAAAGACGCGGGAGCGCGGGAGGCCGGGGCGTGCTGGCGTGGGAGCCGCGTCCGGATGGCGGACGGACGTTCCGACATGTGGGACCCCGGTTTCCTCGGCCGAGCGGCGACCTCCTAAGGTGAACCTGCTCATCGAGAGGGACTGAGGGAACGGCCCAGTGAAGTCCCGGCAACCGCCACGAGCCTCCGCCGCCCGGCGACCCCGACCGATCGGGGACACCCGGATGTCGGACGTGGAAGAGGTGCTAATTCCGGCCCGGCGCGAAGGACGTGTCCGGGGAAGATGAGGAGGAGGACTCATGAGCGCTGTCGCCCCCGCCGTCGAGCACACTGACCGGACCCTGCGGGAGGGTGCGTTCGGAAACGCCACCAGCCTCGCCTGTCGCGAGTGCGGCCACCGCGTCGACCTCGGCCCGTTCTACGCCTGTCCGGAGTGCTTCGGGCCGCTCGAGGTCGCCTATGACTTCCCGGCCGTCACCCGCGAGGACATCGAGGCCGGTCCCCGCAACATCTGGCGCTACAAGGCGCTGCTCCCGGTGCCGACCGACATCGAGTCCAGCCCCAACACGGAGCCGGGATTCACGCGGCTGTTGGAGGCGAAGAACCTCGCCGCCGAGCTTGGTCTGACCAGGTTGTGGGTCAAGGACGACTCGACCAACCCGACGAACTCCTTCAAGGACCGCGTCGTGGCCTGCGCCCTCTCCGCCGCCCGAGAGCTGGGCGCGAAGGTGTTCGCCTGCCCCTCGACCGGCAACCTGGCCAACGCCGTCGCTGCCGCCGGCGCCCGGGCGGGGATGAAGACGGTCGTCTTCATCCCCAGCAACCTGGAGCAGCCCAAGCAGGTCAACTCCGCCGTGTTCACCGCCAACCTCGTGGCTGTCGACGGCAACTACGACGACGTCAACAAGCTCGCCTCCGAGATCGCCGGCGAGGAGGACGGCTGGGCCTTCGTCAACGTCAACGTGCGGCCGTTCTACGCCGAGGGCTCCAAGACGTTGGGTTACGAGATCGCCGAGCAGCTCGGCTGGCGGCTGCCCGACCAGATCGTCATCCCGGTCGCCTCCGGCTCCCAGCTGACCAAGGTGCACAAGGCCTTCCAGGAGCTGGTCAAGCTCGGCCTGGTCGAGGACAAGCCGTACCGGGTCTTCGGCGCGCAGGCCGAGGGCTGCTCGCCGGTGTCGGTCGCCTACAAGGCCGGGGTCGACGCCATCCGCCCGGTCAAGCCCGACACCATCGCCAAGTCGCTGGCGATCGGCAACCCGGCCGACGGGATCTACGTGCTCGACGTCTGTCGCCAGACCGGCGGGG
Source organism: Nocardioides sp. (assembly GCA_031177735.1). GTDB lineage: Bacteria > Actinomycetota > Actinomycetes > Propionibacteriales > Nocardioidaceae > Nocardioides. The sequence continues at coordinate 4,497 of JAPSKJ010000051.1, read as the reverse complement.
CGGTCGAGGACGTCACCGACGACGAGATCCGGGCAGCCATCGTGCTGCTCGCGCGCACCGAGGGCATCTTCACCGAGACCGCCGGCGGCACCACCACCGCGGTGCTCAAGAAGCTGGTGGAGAGCGGCCAGCTCGACCCCGCGCTCGAGACCGTCATCATCAACACCGGCCACGGGCTCAAGACCCTCGACGCGGTCTCGGGCTCGGTCGGCCCCGCGGCCACGATCGCGCCGACGTACTCCGCCTTCGCCGCCACCGGCCTGGCCTGACCCCCCACGAGGAGCACCCACCGTGTCCGTCTCCGTCCGGATCCCGACCATCCTGCGCACCTACACCGCAGGCGCCTCCGAGGTGACCGCCTCCGGCGCGACCCTGCGCGACCTGCTCGACGACCTGGAGGCGACCTACCCCGGCATCCGCGGGCGGATCCTCGACGACAACGGCGACCTGCGGCGCTTCGTCAACGTCTACGTCGGCAACGACGACGTCCGCTTCCTCGACAACCTCGCCACGCCCACTCCGGACGGCGCCCAGGTCTCGGTCATCCCGGCGGTGGCCGGAGGCTGACCGCGCTCGCGAGGCAGACGGCGCCCGGCCGACACGCTGCGGGCCGGATCCGGTCGGGTGTTGTTGGGTTCCAGTTCACCCAGGCCGGGTAGCCACGGCCCCATGAAGCGCACTCAGCAGGCCCGGTGGCTCGTCGCGGTGGCTGCGAGCGCGGGCGCCGCCAGCGCGATCGGCGCGGCCGCGGGCGTCACGGCCCGCGCGCTGCTCAAGCGTCAGGCCGCGGCTGCCCGCGCCCTGATCGGCAAGCCGTTGGGCGAGGTCGCGCCCTTCGCCGACAAGGTCTACAAGAAGAGCTACGGCAACCCGATCGAGCTCCTGCTCGTCGGTGACTCCATCGCCGCCGGGCTCGGTGCGGAGGACGGCAGCGGGACGCTCGGCGCGCGCCTGGCCAAGGCGGTCGCGAGGGAGACCCAGCGTTCGGTGCGGCTCACCACCGCGGCCCGCGTGGGTTCGGAGACCTCCATGCTCGCCGCCCAGCTCGACCTGCTCGCGCCGGGCTACCGCCCCGACGTGGCGGTCGTCGTCGTCGGCGGCAACGACGTGATCCACCGCGTCCCGCAGGCCGAGTCGGTGCGTGATCTCGCGGCGATCGTCGCCCGGCTGCGCGAGATGGGCGCGGGCGTGGTCGTCGGCACCTGCCCCGACCTGAGCGCGCTGCGCCCCGTCCCGCAACCACTCCGGGCGCTGGGTGCGCGGGCGTCCCGCAACCTCGCCGCCGCCCAAGCGGAGGCCGCCCTGGCCGCCGGCGCCTACGTCGTCTCGCTCGCCGACGTCGTGGGTCCGTTCTTCGTCACCAACCCCGACGAGATGTTCAGCATCGACAAGTTCCACCCCAGCGCCAAGGGCTACAAGCGCACCGCCAAGGCGATGCTGCCCTCGGTGCTGGCAGCGCTCGGCGTGCTCGACGCCGTGCCGTTCGGACACCTGGCACCTGAGTCCGCCCTATCCTGACCGAATGCCGGTCCCGTCGCGCCCCACACTCGAGGACGTCGCTGCTCGGGCCGGGGTCGGTCGCGGGACGGCGTCGCGGGTGATCAACGGCGGCGCCCGCGTGTCCGCCCGGGCCCGCCAGGCCGTCGAGGACGCGATCGCCGAGCTGGGCTACGTGCCGAACCGCGCGGCTCGTGCCCTGGTCACCCGCCGCACCGACGCCATCGCACTCGTCATCGCCGAGTCCGAGGAGCGGGTGTTCGGCGAGCCCTTCTTCGCCGGCGTGGTCCGTGGCATCGGGACCACGTTGGCCGCGCGCGACAAGCAGCTGATCCTCCTCATCGCGCCGGCGGACCGGGGCGGGCACCTGGAGGACTACCTCACGCGGCAGCACGTCGACGGCGTACTCCTGCTCTCGCTGCACGACGACGCCGACCTGCCCGCCCGCGTGCAGGCGCGCGGCGTGCCGGTGGTCCTCGGCGGACGGGCGACGGAGTCGATCACCACGGGGTACGTCGACGCCGACAACACCCAGGGCGCCCGGCTCGCCGTCGAGCACCTGATCGAGCGGGGCAGGCGGGTGGTCGCGACCATCGCAGGACCGGCTGACATGCAGGTCACCCGGCACCGGCTGGCGGGCTACCGGACAGCGCTGACCGCCGCCGGACTCGACGTCGCCGACGACCTGGTCGAGCACGGCGACTTCGGCCGCGACTCCGGGGAGGCGGCCATGCGCGTGCTGCTCGAGCGGCGCCCCGACCTCGACGCCGTGTTCTGCGCGAACGATCCGATGGCCGCCGGCGCCCTCAAGGTGTTGCGCGAGGCCGGCCGCTCGGTGCCGGAGGAGGTGTCGGTGGTCGGCTTCGACGACTCCGCGCTGGCCGAGTCCACCCACCCACCGCTCACCACCGTGCACCAGTCACCGGAGGAGATGGGTGTGGCGATGGTGGAGCTGCTCCTGGCCGCTGTCGACGACCCGTCGGTCGACCCGGGCTCCCGCCTGCTCCCGACGCACCTGGTGGTGCGGGAGAGCAGCTGAGCGCTGAGCGGGCCGCGCGGATCCCTGCACCGCAGGCGGCAGCAGTTAACGTTCTGGCCCGTGAACCCTCGTGAGCAGCAGCCGGTGACCGCGCTCGTGGTGTCGACCTACAACGCGGTGGAGCGGACCCGCTCCACCGTGCAGTCGGTGATCTCAGGGGCGAGGATGGCGTGCGTCGTCGTGGACGTCGACGGCAACTACCGGCCGGTCGCCGATGAGCCGGTCCTTGCGTTCATGGACGCGGTGCGCGAGGTCGGAGCGGTCGAGGTCGCCCGGGCGGCCGCCGGCACGCTCGAAGGTGAGGGCTTCACTTTCTTCGCCGAGGTGATCGGTGCCGAGGTGCTCTTCTCCCGCGGCGCCGAGCAGGTCGTGGTGCTCGCACCGGGTGTGGTGGTCTACGGCGACCTCGGCCCGTTCGCGGCGGCGGCCGAGGGTGGCGTCGCGGTCCTTCCCCGGGCCGAGCTGGCCTCCCTGGGGCGGTTGGTCGACCTCTCCGGGCGCCTGAAGGCGATGGCGACCCAGCACCTGCCGATGACCGACGTGGCAGGCGAACCGCAGCCGCTCTTCACGCGGTCGATGTACGCGCTCGACCGCGCGGCCGACCTCCGCATGCTGCGGGAGATCGCGGGTGACTGGCGCACCGCCGTCACGGCGCTCGACCAGTTCGCGACTGCGAGCGGTGCGCGCGTCGTGCGTCAGGACGCCCAGCTCATCTCCGCCTGGCGCGGGGTGGGCGACCTGCGCGTCGCGCGCGACGAGGCGGGCGTGCTCCGCCTCGGCGACCGGGCGGTCGTCGCGGTCGACATGTCGCGGGTCGACCCCGCGAAGCCGTGGGTCATGGATGCCGAGGCCCCGATCCTGCCGACCCTCGAGCTCAGCCAGCACCCCGACCTGCTCGAGCTGGTCACCAGCAGCGTCGAGCAGTGGGCGGAGGAGGGCGAGGAGGGCGAGGACCGCTCGCAGCTGCCGCCGCGGCTGCAGTTCGACGAGATCCTCCTCGGCGAAGCACGCCGGGCCCACGTCCAGGGTGGCTACTTCCCGAACCTGCTGGACCCCGACGAGCAGGAGTCCGTGGCGGCGTGGGGCGTCGAGATGGTCCCTCGCGCTCACCGCCGCCCCGTGGCGCGCTACCTGGCCGGGATCCGCTCGCGCCGGGAGGACCTGCGGGAGGCCTACCCCGAGGTCCCGGGCACGGACAGTCCCGCGCTGGCCAGGTGGGCGCTCAACTGGGGCGTCAAGGAGGCGGACGCCCTCGGCTGCGATGTCGACCTGCTGCGAGCGAGCGCCGAGGCGACCCTCGAGGCGCAACCGGCCAAGGCGAGGAAGGGCCCGCGCGACCCGGGAGTGAACCTGATCGGCTATCTCGCCGGCGAGATGGGGCTCGGCGAGTCCGGCCGGCTGATGGATGCGGCGTTGCACGCGGCGGGTGTGCCGACGAGCACCTTCGACGTGGGCCGCGGCCTGCTGAGCAGGCAGACGGCGGCGTACCGCGTCTCCGAGCCGCACCTCTACGACACCTCGTTGATCTGCGTGAACGGCTCGGAGACCGCGACCGCCATCCGGCGGCTCGGTGACGTCGCGCAGCGCACCCGCCGGATCGGGATGTGGTACTGGGAGCTGGAGGACTTCCCGATCGAGCACCAGGCCGGCTTCAAGCACGTGCACGAGGTGTGGGCGGCCACCGACTTCATGCGGGATGCGATCGCGGCGCACTCGCCCGGCGTTCCGGTCCGCACCGTGATGCCGCCGCTGCCGCAACGAGCGGCCGATCCCGGCCCGCTTCCGGCGCGCTACGGGATCGATCCGGCCCGGCCGTGGTTCCTCTTCACCTTCGACTACCTCAGCATCGCCGGGCGGAAGAACCCCTACGGCCTGGTGGAGGCGTTCATCCGGGCCTTCCCCGAGGACGACGGCACCGGGCCGCAGCTGGTCATCAAGTCCATCAACGGCGAGAAGCGGCC
>JAPSKJ010000050.1 GCA_031177735.1 Nocardioides sp. | reverse complement strand
GCGGCCGGGCGCGGTGATCCGGAGCTTCTGGCCGAGCCTGGCCTTCAGCCCCCCGCGGGCGGCCTTGGTGAGCTGATCGGCGGCGACCGGGTCGGGCACGCCGACGGGGCGGTAGCTGCCGACGACGAAGTCGACGTCGAGGGTGCGGACCTTGTCACCGCCTCGCAGGGATCCCGAGAGCAGCCGCAGGGTGTGCGCCCCCTCGGCCAGCGCGGGGGTGGAGGTGGCGGTGGTGCCGTCGGGGATCGTGATCTGGGCCGTGAAGGTGCCGTCGCCGTGGTTGGCCTGCACGATCGCCCAGATGGTGCGGTTGCTGTGCAGCGAGCCGTCGAGGCGGCTGATCGCGCCGTCGTCGATCTTGACGCCGATCCGGGAGCCTCCGCCCACGGGGTGGCACCACCCGGCACCCGTCACCGTGATGGTGCCGCCCAGCGGGACGGTGCGGGGCTTGACGGTCGCGGTCGGTGTGGCGCTGGTCGGCACGCACGGCGTGTCCGCACCGGCCTCGGGCTGGCTCCACGCGAGTCCGTCGACGGCGAGGGGCTCGGTGGTCACGGTGCGCTGCACGTCCGAGGCGCCGAACTTGCCGCTGAACAGGGAGACGGTCAGGTGGGCGCCCTTGGACAGACCGCGGGGCAGGTCGAGCACCGTGTCGAAGGAGCCGTCGCCGGCCGCAGCGACCAGCGCCCAGATGGTGGGGTCGTTGTTGCGCACCGCGTCGCCGCTGCGCGTGTACTGCTGGCCCTCCGCGCTGGAGTTCAGCTTCACCGCGACCGTCGAGCCGGTGCCCGCGGTGGTGGTCCAGCCGGTGCCGGCGATGCGGAGGGTGCCCTGCGCGGTGGAGACGTCGCGCTGCACCCACGCGGTGGCGCTGCCGGCCTGGACGGGGTCACCCCACAGGGCGGGGTCGTCCTCGGCGGTGTCGGCCGGCACGGTGGTGAAGGTGGGTGACAGCACGCTACGGATCACGTCACCGCTCCTGAGCGATCCGGTCAGCAGCCGCAGCGAGTGCGTGCCGAGCGCGAGGGCGGGGCTGGAGGTGCCCGTCGTCCCGTCGGGGAGGGTGAAGCTCGCGTCGAGGGTGCCGTCGCCGGCCGCCTCGACGATCGCCCAGATGGTCGTGTTGGTGTGCACGGCGGTGTCGAGCCGCGAGATGCCGCCCTCGTCGATCTTCACGCCGATCCGCGATCCCGCAGCGCCGTCCTCGGTGCACCAGCCGGTGCCACGCAGGGTGAGCGTGCCACCCAGCCGCACCGTGGACGGCGAGATGGTCAGGGTCGGCGCCGCCGCGGGGTCGCAGGCGCCTGCGGTGGCGGCGCTCGTGGTGCCGGCCATCGAGCTGTCCGCGCGGGTCGTCGCGGCGATGTTGGGCGTGGCCCGGTCGGCCTGCGCGGCCTCGGGCTGCTCCGTGGGCTGCTCCGTGGACTGGTTGGTGAGCTGCTTCGTAGGCTGCTTGGTGGCCGCCTCCGTCGCCTCCGTGGTTGGCTCCGGCTCGGTCGCCGGGGCCGCTTGCTCCGCGGCCTGCGTCTGCTCGCTGGTCGGGACGGGCTCGGCGGATGCGGTCGCCTCCGGCGTACTCGTCTGCTCGGCCAGGGCGGGCGGAGCCGCCAGCAGCGTGATCAGCGCGGTGGCGAGGGCGGCGGCCACGCCGCGCAGCGGTCGGCGGGTCATGCCAGCGCCTCCACGACCGACTCGACCAGACCGCGCATCAGGATCGGCCCGCCGGTCGAGGTCCACAGCGAGCCGTCGACAGGGATGACCTGACCCGAGCGGTACGCCGTCAGCTCGGTGAAGCCCGGCACCTTCTCGGCCTCGGCGAGGGCCTGCTCCGCCGCGGCGGTGTCCGTGCCACCGCCGGCTTGCGGATTGGTGTTGGAGGAGCCGCCGAGGGTGCCGAAGAAGAGGTAGTCGGCGTCGATCTGGGCGAGGTTCTCCAACGAGACCGGCTCACTGTGCCCGCGGCCGCGGCGGTCCTGGGCCGGCGGTCGGGCGAGGCCCAGGTCGGCGAGCGCCATGCCGGCCGGCAGCTCGGTGAGGATCATCGAGGCCGAGTTGCCCTGCCAGCGGACGATGGAGAAGGTCTTGCCGGCGTAGCCGGTCAGCGCGGTCCTCGCCTCCGCCACCGCCGCGTCGTAGTCGGCGAGGACCTGCTCGGCCTCGTCGACCTTGTTGAGGGCCTCGGCGACGAGGCTGAACGTGGCTCGCCACTCGCCGCCCGCGTAGCCGGCGTAGAAGGTGGGCGCGATCCGGCGCAGCACCTCCATCGCCTCGGGGTTGTTGTTGATGCTGGTGCCGTCGACGAGGATGAGGTCGGGCTTGGCGCTGGCGATCTCCTCGAAGTTGGGCTGGGCGACCCCGCCCAGGATCGGGATGTCACCGGCACGGTCGGCGAGGTAGCCGGGCACCGTGCTCTGTCCACGACCGGTGATGGTGCCGATCGGCGTGACCCCCAGCGCAAGCGCGCCGTCGAGGGTGGGCTCGCTCAGCGCGACCACCCGCTGCGGGTCGACCGGCACCTGCATCTGGGTGCCCTCGACGTCGACCACGGTGCGGGTCTGCCCGGGCTGGCCGGTGGCGGCGGCCTCCTCACCTCCTCCGCAGCCGGCGACCAGGAGCGGGAGAAGGACGAGCAGAACGGCCCCGAGGGCCTGACGAGCGACACGCGAGATCACGAGACAACACCGAATTCGACGACGACGTTAGGTGAGGCGACCCTAACATCGATCAGATGATCTGACCGCGATCAGTCGGTGACGACGAGATCCCGGTCCGCATGACTCGAGGCGACGGCGGCCGCTGCGGCCGGGTTGCCCGCTGCGATCGCAGCCAGCAGCGCGGCGTGGTCGCCGCGCCGCTCTCCCGCGGACTGGTCCGAGCTGACCGCCCCGCGCAGGATCCCGCCACGCAGCGCGCGCACCAGGGCGGCGTACAGCTCGGCGAGCAGTCGGTTGCCGCTCATCTCCACCAGCAAGGAGTGGAACTGCCCGGGCGCCTGGCCGCGCTCCACACTGCCGTCGACGTCGGAGTCGCTCTCGTGCGCCGCCCGCAGCCGCTCGATCGCCGCCGCATCGGCCTGCTGGGCGGCGAGCGCCGCGGCCTGCACCTCCAAGGCCTTGCGCACGGCCAGCAGGTCGGACCAGGAGTGCGCGGCCGCGAAGTCCGCGAGGACGCCGCTGACCGGGCTCAAGCTGCGCACGAACGTGCCCCGGCCGGGGGCCGGCTCGAGCATGCCGAGGTGGGCGAGGCTGCGCACGGCCTCGCGGATCGTGCTGCGCCCCACGCCCAGCTCCGCCGCGAGCTCGGCCTCGGTCGGGATGCGGCTGTTGACCGGCCACCGGCCCGAGGTGATGTCGGCCTGCAGCCGTCGAACTGTCTCACGGGCACGCTCGCTGCCCATCGCGGTCATGGGCGGAGTTTAGACAGCGTCCCGCCGGTCGACAGTTTGTCAGACCTAAGTTAGGGTCGCCTCACCTAACTGAGGATCGCCTAAGTGGCGACTGAACCAGGAGAACACGTGAGCAGCACTTCCCTGCCCCGCGGGCGCCGGCTGGCGGCGGCCGCGGTCGCGTCGACGGTCGGGCTCGCCGCCCTGGCCGCGCCAGCGTCCGCCAACCCGGGCAACGGCAAGCCCAGCGGACCCGGCTCCCCGGCCTCCCACGCCGGCGAGTCCACCATCGCCATCACCTCGGCCACCACGGTCGCCAAGGGCCAGAAGCTGAGCTTCGTCGGCAGCGGCTATGCGCTCGGCGCGCAGAGCGTCGGGCAGAAGGTGAGCGTCAAGCTCGACGCCTGGGGCCCGGGCGGCAACCAGTACACCGGCACCGGCGACGACGCACTCGGCGACGGCATCCTCACGCAGGTCCAGGTGCAGGCGGACGGCACCCTCGTCGGCTCCATCACGGTGCCGAACGACATCGACGACCCGGCGGCCAACCCCCCGACCGTGGTCGCCGGCGAGACGGTGGCCGGCCATGCCGGGCCGCACTTCCTGCGTGCCCTGGGCAGCGCGCCGGGCACCTCGGAGTACACGCAGGACTTCGTGGTCTCCGAGAGTGCTCCGGCACCGGCCACCGTGACCGCCCAGGGCGCCGTCACCGCCGGTCGCGGCGTCAGCGCCACCCTCACCCTCAACGCCACCGGCTTCGGCCCGGGCGAGGAGGTCTCGCTCGCCCGGGCCACCGGCTACGACCACACCGCACAGGCGGTGACCTCGACGCCGCTGAGCTGGATCGTGACCCCCGCGTCCGGCGGTCAGGCTGCCGTGACGGCACCCACGATCACCGCCGACGCGGAGGGCAGGATCGTCAACAAGCAGGTGGCCCTCACCCCCGGCGTCCTGGGCAACGGCGAGCACCAGCTGCTGCTCACCGGCACGAGCACGCCGGTCTCCACGGCCGAGGTCACCATGCCGGCCGCGGTCACCGCCGCCGGCATCGCCCAGGGCTCGACCGGCACCGTGACCGTGCACAACGTGCGCCCCAACTCCGTGATCGGTGACGTGCTCATCGACGAGGACGGCGACGAGTCCACGACCGCCGACCAGCGCTCGGTCCTTCCCGCCCCGGTGATCGTCACCAGCGGCGCGTCGCAGGCCATCACCGTGCAGGTGCCCGCCGACCAGCCCATCGGCTACGGCAAGACCATCCTGGTCAAGCAGACCGCCCCGTTCGCGACCACGCTGAGGACGACCTCGAAGGTCTCGCCCAACGAGGCGCCCTTCAACGCCGACCGCTTCACGATCGCCGCCACCCAGCAGGCCACCGCGACCGCTCCCGGGGCGGTGAAGGAGGGTCTCTACCAGTCGGCGTACAGCCCGGCGAGCAAGGCCCTCTTCGTCACCACCGCCTACTCGACCACCGCGTCGGCGACGGACCCGACCAGCGGCTGGGACGGCACGCTCTACAAGCTCGACCCGACCACGCTCGCGGTGCTGGACTCCGAGCGCGCCGGGTTCGTCTCGGGCACCTCGGGGGCGCGCTACGCGACCTACGGTGTCGGCGTCGACGACACCAACGGCACCGTGTGGGTGACCAACACCCGCCAGAACACCGTCGCCGTCTACTCCCAGGACGACCTCTCCCTGCTCAAGCAGCACGTCCCGAGCCCCTCCGATGATGTCGTCGACGGCATCTCCGAGCAGGAGGGCAACGGTCACGTGACCCACTCGCGCGACGTGCTCCACGACCCGGCCTCCGACCTGGTGTTCGTGACCTCGGCCAGCGAGGGCACCGGCGGCAAGGGCTCCGTCGCGGTCTTCGAGGCCGACGACAACGACGGGGACGGCACCAAGTACGAGAAGGTCATGGACACCGGCGTGCTGCCGCGCACCGAGTTCTCCCCCATGACCCTCGCCCTCGACCCGGAGGAGGGCAAGGTCTGGACCGTCAGCCTGCAGTCCGCCAAGGCGATGTGGATCGACACCGCCGACCCCTCCGAGTTCGGCACCGTCGACCTGCCCGGTCTCGGTGACGTCGGCAGCCGCGGCGCCTCCGGCCTCACCGTCGACTCCGAGCGCGACCGCCTCTTCATCACCTCCCAGGACGAGGACCTGCTGCTGATCACCGACCTGGCCGGCCACACGATCAAGGAGATCCCGTCGGGCGCCGGCGCGCTCAACGTCGAGATCGACAAGGTCAACAAGCTGGTCTACGTCGCCAACTTCGGCGGCACCAGCGTCACGGTGACCGACTACGACGGCACCGTCGTCGCCCGCCTGCCGATCGCCCGCGCGAACCACGTCGAGAGCGACGGCTCCGGCTCGGTCTTCGTGGTCAACAAGGCCTCGGGCAACCAGGTCTTCAAGGTCACCCCGAAGCCGGCCACCACGCCGACGCCCCCGGGCACCACCACCCCGCCCAGCACCACCCCGCCGCCGGTGGTCGCCGACCCGACCGCCGCCCTGCAGGCGAAGGTCGCGCAGGCCAGGAAGAAGCTCAAGAAGCTGAAGAAGGCCGGTGCCCCGGCGAGCAAGATCGCCAAGGCGAAGAAGAAGCTGAAGAAGGCGAAGAAGGCCCTCAAGGCCGCTGCCTGATCCAGCCCGCACCAGCGGCGACGGCCCCGCTCTCCTCCGGGAGGGCGGGGCCTCGACGTTCCGGAGGTTCGGGTCGACCGGATGAAGGGCGGCCACCTGCACGCCGGCCCGCGCGGTGAGACTCGGCGCGGCCCGCTTCGTCCGGTCGGTCCGAACCTCAGCGGCGCACGACCCACGCGCCCCGGGCGCCGGCCGCCGCCCACTCGCCCAGCTCCCAGTCGGGCGAGGCGCCCAGGTCACGGACGTCGAGCGAGCCGAGGGACCCCAGCGAGCCCGCACCCGCCTTCACCAGCGCCTCCTTGCGCACCCACAACGTCGTGTACGCCGCGGCCCGATCCGCCGACCCGGCGAGCCAGCCCGCCTCCGCCGCGGTGAGGGCGCGCGCCGGACCCTCGCGCACGGTCTCCACGTCGATCCCGCACACCGCGTGGGCGGCCACGGCCGCGACGTACTCCCGGGCGTGGCTCAGGCTCACCCGCACGTCGGGGTGCCCGACCACGGTGGGCGGCCCGTGTCCCTCGCGCCCGCAGTCGGCGCACCGCTGCGCCAGGGTGATCCGGTCCGGCGCCGACCCGAGCAGGGCACCGACGCACTCGCGGGCCAGCACGTGGGCGGCGAGGTACGCCGCCCGGTCGTCCTCCCGCCGCAGCCGGTCGTGGCGGGCCCGCTCGGCGGGGGTGAGCCAGTCGGCGGCGTACTCCCGCCCGCCGACGGCCTCGAACCGCGCCACCACCATGGCGGAAGGATCGCAGAGCCCCGGCTCGGCCGGCACCGGCCCGTCAGAGCCCGTCAGAGCCCGGCGGCGATCCGCTGGGAGAACTCCACCAGGCGGTGGGAGAACCCCCACTCGTTGTCGTACCACCCGTGCACCTTGACCTGCCGGCCGATGGCCTGGGTCAGCGGTGCGTCGAAGATCGAGGAGTGCGGGTTGCCCACGATGTCCGCGGAGACCAGCGGCGCCTCGGAGTACTGCAGGTAGCCCTGGAGCGGTGAGGAGGAGGCCGCCTCCCGGAACGCCGCGTTGACCTCCTCCACGCTCGCGGCGTCGTGCAGCACCACGGTGAGGTCGGTGATGGAGCCGACCGGCACCGGCACGCGCAGCGCCGCGCCGCTGAGGCGTCCGTCCAGCTCCGGCAGCACCTTGCCGATCGCGTTCGCGGCGCCGGAGGACGCCGGCACGGTCGAGACGGCGGCCGCTCGGGCACGGCGCAGGTCGGAGTGCGGGGCGTCGTGGAGTCGCTGGTCGCTGGTGTAGGCGTGGACGGTGGTCATCAGGCCCGACTCGATGCCGAACGCCTCGTGGAGCACCTTGGCCAGCGGCGCGAGCGAGTTGGTCGTGCAGGAGCCGTTGGAGAAGACGTCGTGACCGTCGGGGTCGAGGGTGTCGTCGTTGACCCCGAGGACGACGGTCGGGACGTCACCCTTGGCGGGCGCGGAGATGAGCACCTTGCGGGCTCCGCCGTCGAGGTGCCTCGAGGCGGCGGCTCGGTCGACGAACCGGCCAGTGGACTCGATCACGATGTCGGCCCCCACGTCCCCCCAGCGGATGTCGGCCGGCTCCGGCTCGGCGAAGACCGAGATCTCCCTGCCCCGGACCGTGAGCGTGCTCCCCTCGAAGCCGACCCCGTCGAGATGGCCGGAGATCGAGTCCCACTCGAGCAGGGTGGCCAGGGTGCGGGTGTCGGCCAGGTCGTTGACCGCGACCACCTCGACGTCCGCGCCGCTGGTCAGGGCTGCGCGCAGGTAGCTGCGGCCGATCCGCCCGAACCCGTTGATGCCGATCCGTACCGTCATCGCCTCACTTCTCCCTCGTCGGTCAACTCGTGACATCGGTGTCCGGCGCGGCAGCCGGAGCGGCCGCCCGGAGCAGGTCCAGCGCGCCGGCTCGCGCGCTGTCGAACGGGCCCGGGTCCTGCTGGGCGATGGCAAGCACGTAGCCGCCCTGCAGCACCGCCATCAAGGTGTGCGCGAGGCGGTCCGCGTCGAGGTCGCCGCGCAGCTCGCCGGCGTCGATCGCCGCGCGCAGCGCGTTGGCCCAGCTGAGGTGGACCTGGGCGAAGGCACGCGCCACCGGCGCGAGCAGCACGGGGTCCTCGCGCACCTGCGGGTCCTGGGTCATCCGCCCGACCTTGCAGCCCTTGAGCGCGTCCCGCGGGCGCATCAGGTAGGCCTCGATCCGCGCGAGCGGGCTGCTTCCCTCCCCGTCGAGCTCGGAGGAGGCGGGCAGCAGGTCGGCCACGTTGCGCTCCAGCGCCGCGAGCGCGAGGTCACGCTTGCTCGGGAAGTGGTGGTACATGCTGCCCTGGCCGACGCCGGAGCGCTCGCGCACGTCGCGGGGGCTGGTGTCGGCGTAGCCCCGCTCCCACATCAGCTCGCTCATGGTCTCCACGAGCCGGTCGCGCGACGTCATGCCCCGACTCTAGACCTACCAGTAGGTACAGCGCAACGAACGGTGGCCGCAGCCCCCGCGACGACGCCCCGCTACGCCGTGGTCCGAGCCCGGGCCAGCAGGTCGGCCAGCACCTCGCCGACCCGGTCCACAGCGGGCCGGCGGACGAGGTCGCCGTGCGTGGCGTCGACGGCGTGCAGCCGGACCTCCCCGGTGACGTACGCCGTCCACCCGGTCGGGTCGAGCCAGGTCTCCGGTCGCGGGGCGGTCGCCACGAGCACGTCCAGGTCGCCGGGGAGCACCAGGTGAGCGGAGGTGCGCACGATCCGCGCCGCCTCCACCACGCTGGCCAGGCAGCCGTCGAGGACCCGCTGCGGCAGGGCGGCCAGCGCGGAGCCGGAGCGTCGCAGCGCACCGGCCACCGACTCCCTGGTCACCGGCCCGGTGAGGAGGCCCTCGGCGCCGCCGAGCCGCAGGATCCCGACCAGCGCCTCCTCCTCCGTCGGCTCGGTCAGGTGCTGCCACTGGTCGGAGGGGTAGGCGTCGAGGAGGGCCACCGCCCCCACCGGCTGTCCGGAGGCGCGGGCGAGCGCGGCGACGGTCTGGGCAGCCATGCCCCCCAGTGACCAGCCCGCGACGTGGAACTCCCCCGAGCCGACGACCGACCGGATCGCGGCCAGCTGGCGGGCACCCAGGGCGGTGAGGTCGGCGACAGGTTGAGGCCTGCCCGACACCAGGCCCGGCGCCTGGATCGCGTGCACGGGCTGCTCGGCGGGGAGCGCGCGGAGCAGGCCGGTGTAGCACCAGCCCAGCCCGCCGGCGGGCGGCAGCAGGAACAGTGGTGGCACGCCCGGGGCGCCCGGCCGCAGGGTCAGCACCTCGCCGAGACCGTCGGCCGCAGTGCCGGCGGTGCCGGAGCCGACCAGACGGGCGATCGCCCCCGCGGTCGGGTGGGCGAAGACGTCGCCGAGCGTCAGCTCCACGCCCAGGTCGTCCTCCACCGCGCTGAGCAGCCGCAGCACCGCGAGCGAGTCGCCGCCGAGGGCGAAGAAGTCGGCCTCCGGCGCCACGGCGTCCACGTCGAGCACCGCGGCGACCAGCCCGCACACGCGCTGCTCGAGCAGGTCGGCCGGCGCGGAGCCGGACTCCGAGAGCGGCGGCCGGAAGCCCTCGGCGAGCGCCCTGCGGTCGGTCTTGCCGGAGGTGCCCAGCGGCATGTGCGGCACGGCGATCCAGTGCGCGGGCACCAACGACGCCGGCAGGCGCTCGCTCGCCGCAGCCCGCAGCGCCGCCCGGGCGGCGTCCTCCGCGTCGGCGTCCTCGGGCACGAACCACACCACGAGCGACCCGTCGACCAGACCCGCGGCGACGGCGGCGACGCCGGCCGCACCCGCGACGGCGGCCTCGACCTCACCCAGCTCGATGCGTTGGCCCCGCACCTTGACCTGGTCGTCGGTCCGACCCAGGTAGCGCAGGGCACCGTCGGGCCGCCAGGCGGCGAGGTCGCCGGTGCGGTAGAGCCGACCGAACCGGGTGGGCACGAACCGCTCCGCGGTGAGGTCCGGCCGGCCGACGTACCCCTCGGCCAGCTGCACCCCGCCGAGCCAGAGCTCGCCGGCGACGCCCACCGGCACCGGCTCGAGGTCGGCGTCGAGGACGAAGCAGGAGGTGTTCCAGATCGGGCGACCGATCGGCACCGACGTGGACGGCTCGGCGTCGGCCGGCGAGCAGTCCCACACCGTCACGTCGACCGCGGCCTCGGTCGGGCCGTAGAGGTTGACCGGCGCGACGCCGAAGGTCGCCAGGCACGCCGCGACCAGGTCGGGGGTGAGCGCCTCGCCGCTGGTCACCACGTGCCGCACCGCGCCCGCAGCGACGCGGGCCGAGGAGCGCCGGTCGGCGAGGAACGCCCGCAGCATCGACGGCACGAAGTGCAGCGTCGAGACCTCCGTGGTCACGACCAGCTCGGCCAGCGCACGCGGGTCGCGGTGCGCGCCGGGCTCGGCGATCACCACCGTCGCGCCCACCTGCAGCGGCCAGAACAGCTCCCACACCGAGACGTCGAAGGAAATCGGCGTCTTGTGCAGCACCCGCTCCCCCGGTGCGAGAGCCAGGTGGTGCTGCATCCACGCCAGCCGGTTGTCGATGGCCCGGTGGCCGACGACGACCCCCTTCGGCCGGCCGGTGGAGCCGCTGGTGAAGAGCAGGTACGCCGGCGCATCGACGTCACCGAAGGCCGGGCCGTCCACAGGCTCACCCCGAGGCACCGAGTCGGCGGTCACCACCAGGGAGCAGGCGGCGTCCTCGACCATGGCCGCGATCCGGGCCGGCGGCAGGTCGGGGTCCAGCGGGAGGTAGACCGCACCGAGCACCTCGATGGCGTGGACGACCTCGTAGAGCGCGAAGCCCCGCTCCAGCGCGACGCCCACCACCTCACCGGCCTTGACGCCGGCGTCGACCAGCCCGCCGGCGATGCGGCGGGCGGCGTCGAGCAGCTGGGCGTAGGTGCGGGTCTCGCCGCGGAAGACCAGGGCGACCGCGTCGGGGGTGGCCTGCGCCTGGGCGAGGAAGCGCTCGCCCAGCGTGGCGGCGGTGCGCTCGACGGCGGTGGCGTTGAAGCCGGCGACCACGAGGTCGCGCTCGGCAGCGGTCAGCAGCGGCAGGTCGGCGACGCGGGTGGCCGGCTCGGCGGTGCAGAAGCCGGTCAGCCAGGCGGCCAGGCGGGTCAGGTGGAGGTCGATCTCCGCGGCGGCGTACAGGTCGGGGTTGGCGTCGATCTCCAGGCGCAGGGTGCGCCCACGTCTCGGGGTGCCGCGCAGGCACACGGTCATGTCCTCGACCGGGCCCGCGGTGAGGTTGCGGACGACGCCGCCGGCCTCGCCGAGGGAGAGCGCGAGGTCGAACGGCACCAGGTTGACCTGCGCGCCGAAGAGCTGGCCGCCGCCGGCGACGGAGAGCCGGCGGACGAGCTCCTCCTGGCGGGTGAACGGGTGCCGGCGCAGCTCGGCCTGCTCCGTCGCGACGGCGGCGAGGGTCTCAGCGACGGTGCCGTCGGCGGGGACGGTGGCCGGCAGCACGTTCATCGCCGTGCAGACGGTGCGGGCGCTCGCCAGCGTGCCGACGCCCGGCACGGTGCGGTTCATCAGCGGCAGGCCGACGCGGGCCGACGGCTGCCCGGTCATCCGGGCGAGGTAGGCGCCGACCGCCGCGACCGCCAGGTCGCTCCACGCGACGCCGAGCCGGCGAGCGCCCTCGGCCAGCGGGACCGGGTCGATCACCACCGAGCGCTTGATGGCCGCGGGCGCCGGCGCAGCGATCCGGCCGGCCAGCGCGGCGGTGCCCGTCATGGTCGCCAGCCGCTCGTCCCAGAACGCGCTGGCCCCCGGGTCGTCGTCGGGCTCCCCGGCGACCAGCTCGGCCAGCGTGACCGCAGGCGGCACCGGCGCCGCGCCGTCGTAGAGCTCGGCGACCCGCCGCAGCAGCTGCTGCACGCCGTAGCCGTCGAGCACCACGTGGTGTGCCGCGTGGAGCCACCACGCGCGGTCCTCACCGATCCGCAGCAGCGCGCTGCGCACGACATCGCCGGCCGGCAGGTCCATCGGGCGGGCCAGGTCGGCGCGCAGCCACTCCTCGGCGGCTGCCTCGTCGGCGACGGTGACCTCCCGCAGCTCCGAGCGCGGCGCGACCACCCGCTGGCGCGGCCCGTCGGGGGTCAGCGCGAGCTCGACGCGCAGCTGCTCGAACTCCGCGTACGCCGCCTGCTGGGCCACCCGCAGCCGGCCGGCGTCCACCGGGCCGGTGAGCTCGACGACCTCGGCGGTCGTGTAGCAGGGGTTGTCCGGCGCGATCTGGTGGGCGAAGAACAACCCGCGCTGCGCGCGGGTCAGCGGCAGCCAGGGACCGGGCTGGTGCATCTCAGGCCGAGACGAGCGCGGCCTGGTCGCGCAGGAACGCGATCGTCGGCCGTCGGGTGAACTCACCGAAGTCGATGTCGGCACCGGCGTCGGCCAGCACGTCGAGCAGCTCGAAGGCGCGCAGCGAGTCGAAGCCGAGCTCGAACAGGTCGGCGTCGGGGTCGGTGAAGGCGGCGTCGACGACCTCGGCCGGCAGCAGCCGACCGAGGGTGTCGCGCACGAGGATGTCCCAGTGGCCGGTCGCCCGCTCGACGGG